>CBFDCH010000550.1:0-2543 GCA_965603235.1 uncultured bacterium
GGGGCGCTCCTGCTCCAGGTAAAACCCTTTCACAAACCGATGTTTTAGGGCCATGGCTGTTAACAGATCGCTGACTACATTGGAATAGCCAATGCAATTGGCTCTCCGGGTCGCCATAACACTGATGGTATCCTGGGGAATCTTATCAAGGGTGTAAGTTAATCCCATTTTTAAAAAATAGGAGATGTTTTGAAAGTATGTGCCCAGCATCAGGTTGTCTGTATAGGTTTGGGAAATCAGTTTTTGCAGGGGAGCAGGCAATTGTTTGACGTAATCAGGCTGAATAAAGACCCGGTAATTCAGGTCCATTTCCAGGGGATTGGTGCTGGTGATGGCTGCCGATACATGCTCTTTTGTAAAGGACAATTTTTGAGAAAAGTTTTTATTCTGGTAATTGTTAAAAATCTGGTGCTGAGAGGAGGGGATGGTAAAGGTCACATCCTGAACGTGGACCAGGGTGGATAGTAGAATAGGCAGGAGTAGAAGCGCTCTCATCTGAGTACCTTATCCAAGATAGCGTTGATTATTTTATACGATTCCTTGTCACTGTACTTTTTGGCAATTCTCACCACGTCATCAATAATAATGGCTTTTTGATCATTGAAGAAGGATTCGCCCATACCCATACGCAGAAGATTTCGGTCAATAACAGCAAGCCGTTTTAATTTCCAGCCGATGAGATTCTCTGTAATGGTCTGGTCAATGATCTCTTTTTCCTGCAGCACCTTGTCAATGATTTTCATAACAAAATCTCTCTCTGTTGGGTTGAGTCCTTTTAAATAGAATGTCTCCTCTTGCCAGAGGTTGTCTATCTTATTTATGTCCAGATCCAGTATATCTATCTGGTATAATAATTTAAGAATGGTCTCCCGACAGAATTTTATACGGAACATTAAATGTCAGCATCACGAAATAGATTGAGCAGCTCAATAGCCGATTGTGCAGCTTGAAATCCTTTGTTACCCATTTTATTGCCAGCTCTGTCAATGGCCTGTTCGGTGTTATCAGCAGTTATAATACCATAGCTGATCGGCAGACTGAATTCCAGATTCAACAGGGCAATTCCCTTGGTGACTTCGTTGGCAACAAATTCGAAGTGGGGGGTCTCACCACGGATAACCGCCCCCAGGCAGATAATAGCATCATATTTTTTGGTATTGGCAATCCGCTTGGTCGCCAGTGGAATTTCAAAGGACCCAGGTACCTTGAAAATTTCAATGTCTTCTTGTTCAGCACCACCACGAATGATGGCATCGGTGGCACCATTCATTAATTTTTCGGTGATGAAATCATTAAACCGGGAAACCACCAGGGCAAATTTAAATCCCTTGGCAATTAATTTTCCTTTATGCTCTTTCATGGCTCATCTCCAGGCTCACAACATACCGTAAAACGGAATATATGTCAAGAGCAGGGGTTGGCCGGCTAATTTTAATGACACACCCTGGAGGGAGTCCACAATGCTTGAAAATAAATTTTTTCTGGTGTATAAATCTTTTAAATCAGGAGGTCGGAGTTGGATATACCGGAAGGAGAAATCCCGGTTAAGGTAAAGAGGCGATTGGAGTTATTCGGCCTGTTCTACCCCATGGATCGGAAAGAGGAGAGGCAATGGGGAAAACTTTTTGAGGGGAATTTTAGTCATCTGGTTGTCCACCTGGAAAAACTGTCTGCCAAAAAGGAATATAACCAGGAAATTATTGAAGATCAATATATTTTGTGGCGGGATAAGGAGGATTCCAGAGCCGAGTGCCTCTTTTGCATGGTTGATGATGCCACGGATCTTGCCCAAATCCAGGGAATTTTTAAAATAATTGGCGAATACCATCCTTCACTAACTTATGGTATCATCCGTCAGGCCAAGGATGGGGCCGGGGTATTTGACATTTTTCGTTTCTCCTGGTTCAGTTATATGGAACATTGCAACCGTGTCCGCTCCCCCAAGTATGTACCCCAGCGCCGCCGCACCAGCTCCAGGAAATAATCTTTATTTTGGTTATTTCCTTTTCAGTTTTTTTACTATCACAAAAGAGGCGACCAGCAAGAAAATAGTCAAAAGAGCGAGGAATATGCCTGATTTCAATTGGCTGTGGACGAATGAGATGGTAATGGGGAAGGTTTCGTTTTTATCGATGATCTTTTTAAAAAAGGCGAATTTCGTTCCTGTCAGCGGCAGGTGGACCTTTACTGAGTTGAGTCCGGCCGGGCCGGTAAGGTCAGTAACATCCATTCCATCTTTCAGGTATTTACCGCCAACCGCTTTTTTGGTTATTGTGGACGAATATTTTTTGCCTCTAGCCGCAGATCGGGGTTCACGAATTCGTCCCTTCCTTTTATACTCTTTCTGGTCCTCATCCTCAGCCTGCTCCTCTTTTTCGCTCTCCTTATCACCTTCGGTTTCTGGCATGGCGTTCAATTTTTCCAAAATGCGGGACTCATCTTTTTTGCTGGCCAGGAATTCTGCCGGGGGTTGCACACCGCCTTGAGGAATTGGCATGATTTTTTTCTTCCACTCACCCCGCTTAAATGAGTATGAGTAGCCA
>CBFDCH010000551.1:0-2538 GCA_965603235.1 uncultured bacterium
AACCCAGGCGAAAGAGGACATCTCCTGCTTGCGGTGGACCCTGCGGCGGAAATTGACCCCCCAGATATAATCATCTTTTTTTTTGAATCGCAGCTGGTTGTAAGGGATGCGCATCTCCATGGTCCAGCCCTTTTCATCGATGCGGGCCGCGCTCTCCCACACGCCGTCCCAGGTGGTATCGCTGAATTCATCGTTGTAAATGGTCCAATCTACAATGGACCCGGCCGGAGTGACAGCAAATTGATAACCACTGCGACGGTCATAGTACGGATCCACAGAAAAAATAAACCAGTCGGAATCGACAAAGTCATCCCTTCTGCCCAGGCGGGCGACAATTTTACCCGGTTCTGAATCAAACATTCGCGCTGCCACATAAATGGCTTTGTCATCGTATGCCACCCAGACCATAGTTTTTTCTGTGGGCGGTTTACCATCATGGGGTTCTGACTGGGTGAAAGTGTCATAACCCGCCCCTTGCCAGACCATTTCCTGCAAGTGTCCATCTATGGTTATGGCATGAGCTGTTTTTACTGCCACAATCTTTTTCTCACCATTTTTGGCCAAAATTGCTGAAGGATATATCATTAATACCAGGGTAATGGTTAGTATTATTTTAGTGAAAGCCATGAACTTCCTCCTGTTATGCTTATTTATATAAACGAAATTACCGAAAAAATGGTTTGAAATTGTAATTTTGTACATTCTCATATTATTAGACTTGCGAATATGTCTATTGGTTGACTGAAAGGTGAATTAAGCCGCTAGCCACTAGCCAAAAAAAAAGGGTACAGGCGCCAAGCTTAATCCTCCATACCAACCACAAAAAAAAAAGGGGACCGGCGCCAAATTTTAGGAGGGAAAGATTATGGGTAAAAAATCAATCAATAGACGGAATTTCATTAAATCATCAGCTGCCGGGATGGCAGGCTTTGTTTGCATTCCTTCCACTGATAAGAGGCAGGGTGAAAACCAGAGGAAGAGAAAGCTTATCTACCGAACTCTTGGAAAGACCGGGATAAGGATCCCTGTGATCGGAATGGGGATACTGGCTTCAGGTAGCCCGGCTCTTATGCAGGCTGCGCTCGCTGCTTCCACTCCCAATGATGGCCGTGAAGATATCGTGATAACTCCCAACATCCCGGCCATTAAATATTATAAACTGGTTGTATTTGATACCAGTAATCAAAAGATCCAGGACAGTCGCACAGTTAACATTAAATTAAGGTAGAAAACAGAAATTATAATCCTGTCAGCCGGTTGAGTTATTCTCGTTTTTAATTTATAATTAAAAATGCGCAAGCTCGGCTGGCTGATTGGTACATTCCTCTGTTGTTTCGTTTTATTTTTCGGATCAACGGTAAAATCAAAATTATTTTTACGTTCCACCATTGCTCTGGTCAAGGACCTGCAGAGTGATACCATTTTAATTTCCCGCAACCCAGCCCGGGTAACGCCCATCGCCTCAATCACCAAGTTGATGACAGCCATGGTGGTGTTGGACAGTGGCTTGTCATTTACGGATTTGATACAAATTCTCAGAGAGGACCGGGACCTGATCAATCGCTCCTCTTCCCGTCTGCGCAACGGTATGATCTTTAACCGCTATGATTTGCTGAATATGTGCCTGATTGCTTCGGAAAACAGGGCAGCTCTGGCCCTGGCCAGAAGTTTTAAAGGGGGAATCCAGGCCTTTGTTCAGCAAATGAATCAAAAAGCTCTAAAACTGGGCTTATTTCACACCAAATTTGTGGATCCCACCGGCCTGAGTGAGAAGAATATATCCACTGCCAGCGACCTGGTTAAGCTGGTGGAAGCGGTTTTTAAATACAAATATATCGGGCAAATCAGCACGCGCATTTTTTTCCTGTGCCGGCCGGCCAATAGAAAAGGCCTGATGATTTTTCGTAACACCAATCCATTGGTGAAAAATTATGACTGGCAGGTTAACCTCTCCAAAACCGGTTTTATCAAGGAGGCGGGGCGTTGCCTGGTCATGCACACCGTGATTCACAAACGGCCCATGATTGTGGTATTGCTCAAATCCTGGGGCCGTTACAGCCCACTCGGCGACTCCAAACGAATCAAAAAATGGCTGGCTAAAAGTATAATATTAACAAAAGATAAAACTGTATCCTCTAATGGATGAAGACCGCTCCCTTTAAATTTTAAATTTCCGTTGATATTTATTTTGCACCCTTTATTCTCAGTCCCCTGGGGATTAGGATTCGGTCCAGAAATAGAAAGGCCAATTGAACCAGGATGGCCAGCGCTGCCGCAGGAACGGCGCCCTGAAGGATGAGTCCCACATCATCGAGGCGGATGCCGGTCAGGATCGGTTGACCATAACCTCCGGCCCCGATCAGAGCACCCAGAGTGGCGGTTCCCACATTGATTACAGCCGAGGTTTTAATTCCCGCCAATATCATGCGGCTGCACAGGGGCAGTTCAATTTTCAGCAGGCGAGCGGTTGCGGGCAATCCCAGGGCCCGGGCCGATTCTTTGATGGCCACGGGGATATCATGAAGCCCGTCATGGGTG
>CBFDCH010000552.1:0-2535 GCA_965603235.1 uncultured bacterium
ACTGAAGCGCAACATCGCCGCCATCGACAAACGAAAAATGAGAGAAATCCCTATTTCAGTGAGAAGGATGTTAAACGTACTGTGGATCGGCTCAATTACTCTTACCTCAGTTACTATGGACCGGCTGACAAAGCCCTGTTGAAACGGGCTTTGACCAAGGCTTCCCAATTACCCGCTGATCAGCGTATCCGCGGATTGGCCAACATTGTATCCTCCCAACAAAGTATTGACCAGTTCGTAAACAATGTTTATGAAAATACCCGTTTAAAAGATGTTAATTTTGTAAAAACATTGTTCTACAAAGGCGTCCAGGAATTGGAAGCAATGGACGATCCAATCATTAACCTGGCCCGCAGCCTCTATGATGAAAACGAGGCGGCAAGAAAACAGGCAGAGAGCTTTAATGCCAATATTGGTCAATTGAGAAAAAGGTACATCGATGCACTCTATGACTGGAAAGGCAAGGGGCTCTATCCGGACGCTAATCGCACCCTCCGTTTCTCCTGCGGCCCGGTTGCCGGTTACAGACCCCGGGATGCTGTCTGGTATAAACCCTTTACCTACCTGGCCGGAGCAGTAGAAAAAGATACCGGCAAAGAGCCGTTTGATTTGCCGCAACAACTAAAAAGCCTCCATCAACAAAAGGATTTGGGCTACTGGTTTGATCCGGTGAAAAAGGATGTGCCCATTGCCTTTACTCATAAGGTGGACAGCACGGGCGGCAACAGTGGCAGCCCGGTTTTAAATGCCAACGGAGAGTTGGTGGGCATCCTCTTTGACGGCAATTACGAAGCCATGACCGGGGACTGGCAATACGACGATGAGATCCAAAGATCGATCTCTGTTGACATCCGCTATGTCATGTTCATCACCGAAAAACTGGGCAAAGCCAATTTCCTCCTAAAAGAACTGGGATTGAGGTAAGCGACTGCCGCACCGTTCAACGCACTGGTTGTCCAGATCGCAAAACGAATACCTGCTTGACAAGGGGTCAATTACTTTCTAAAATATCGGTTCAGGGAAAATCCACTATCTATTGCTTGGAAATATTTAATTGAACTGGAGGCATGATGAGGTCGTTTTTGCGTGACATGAGGTCGGCAGCTCGGGGATTTCGGAACTATTACACCCGACGCCCTTTCAGTGTGTCCTTTGAGGTAACACGATCCTGTAACGCTAAGTGCAAGCATTGTCACCTGCATGGCATGATCGAGGAAAATCAGGCATCTCCAAAGCGATTCGGAGAACTCTGCCGGCAGTTGAAACCTGTGGTGGCCCAGGCTTCCGGGGGAGAACCATTGTTGCGTAAAGATCTGGAGGAAATCATTGGCGCCTTTCGCATGCCCAACCGTCCGCCATACATCGCAGTCACTACCAATGGAGCGCTGCTAACCAGAGAAAGGTACCAGAGCCTGCGCCAGGCAGGAGTGGATGAGTTTTCACTATCATTGGACTACCCCGATGAACGACACAACGATTTCCGTGGGATCCCCGGGCTTTTTGACAAGATCACTGACCTGATGAAATGGTTGCAGGGGATGCCAGACAAGGGCATGACCCTCTGCTGTGTTATCCAGAGCGACAATTTTCACCTGCTGCCGGAGATGGCCCGGCTGGCTTCCCAATGGGGAGTGATGCTCAATTTAAGCACTTATACACCGATGAGGACTCAGGATAAGAGCTATTTGCTGAATCCAGACCAGGTGGATGAGTTTGCCGAAATTACCAGCCAATTGATTGAACATGGGAAAAAATTTAAAAACCTGCGCACATCTCCCCACGCGTTCAGCAAAATGATTGAATATTTTCGGAATGGCGAGATGCCCAATTGCAAGGCAGGCTATAAATTCTATGTGGTCAACCCGGATGGTACTCTTTCCCCGTGCGGCCTGATCATAAAGGATTACAATACCAGGGAAGAGATGCTTGAAAAGTTCCCGCCAACCAACGCGTGCACCAAATGTTACACCAGTATTCGTCTCAATTGTGAGAAGCCGGCCCGCTATATGTTACTGGACAACCTAATCACACGGTGATTGCGTGGATGAATGGATGGACAAGAGGTTTTGTGGTTGTCCATTTTCAGTGATATCGTTTTCCACCTCTGATTCCTTCACCTGGCATCCGGAAAAAAGGAACAGACAGGCCAGGAGGTAAAACCAGAACTTCCTCTTCATATTAATAAAATACCAGAATTGGATTAAAAATCTCAGTTTTTGCCCGTAAAAACCTTAATGGGATTGGGGTGGATGGACACTTCGAATTCCGTAAGGCCCGGGATAATCTCCCCATCCACCTGCCAGTCCAGAGGATCCTCAGAGGAGATTTTAAAATCCTTTGAACGAATAAACTGGGTTCTATCATAAATGCCCCTGGATATCAGGTGCCAGCGCCGGATCGTTCCAGCAAAGGATCGGGTCAAAAGGGGGTAACAATCCAGGAATCCATCAAAGGGCGATATATTCGGGCCCAGATACAATCCGTTGGCATAATGAGGTATATTTAAAAATACCAGTAATGAAAATTCGATTTCCT
>CBFDCH010000553.1:0-2534 GCA_965603235.1 uncultured bacterium
GTTTGACACCCTTTCCGGGCAGTACCGTATTTGAACAGCCGGATGGCATAATTAAATCTCTTGAGATGTTCCAATTGGAATTCATTCTCTTCGTTTTCGGGTGAAGGATCACGCATTTTCCAGAACAAGCCAATAAAAGCATCCCGTTCCTTGTCGTTTTCCAGCTGAAAAAATATCCGTTCCTCCGTTTCGCTTATAATATGAGTCACCAGATCGTACCAATTCTGGTTGCGGGGTGACAATTTTTTAAGTAACTGGGTAACGTTCAGCACTCTCTTTTTTTTGGCCTGCTGCTTTGTCTGGCCTGCCTGCAGAGATGGAGATAAATTTGCAATCAGGCAACAAAAAAACACTAAACAGATTAATTTTATTCCAGATCGTTTCATGATTGTCCTCAACTCTTTAGGATTCGTTGATAGAGAATCCTTTCATCCCTAAGACGCTAAATCAATGATAATTGGTTTCACCCTACTTGGTATACTGTTTCAGGGCTTTGACAATCTCCAAGGCCTGTTTGGCTTTGTCTGATTCTTTGTCAATCAACAATAATTGTTCAAAAACTTTTAAGGCATCCTTATTGCGGTTGCCCCCCATATATGCCATACCCAGTTGATAAAGCCCATCCACATAATTCTCATCCACCTTAACGCATTTCTCCAGATAAAAAATAGCATCCTTGTTTTTGCCGGCATTAAAATAAAAGATGCCGATATTGTATAAAACCGTGGGATCGCTGATTTTATTAATATCCAACTTTTTATAAGCTTCAATCGCTAAGTTGGCTTTACCCATATTGGAATAACAATTGCCAATGGAAATTAAAGCGCCGTTATGTTTGGCATCAGCAGCAATTACTTTTTGATAAAATCCCAGTGCTTTTTCATACTGCTTTTGCTCAAAAAAACAATTTGCAATATTTTGATTAAGAATATAGGCCTCTGGATTATCTGTCAACATTTTCTGGTAGACCTCAAGGGCCTGGTCGTACTTTTTCTGGGTGAAAAATTCATTGCCCCTTTCCAATTCCTTAACCAGATCTTTGGTCAGGGCTATCCCCTCCATCTTTTTTAGTTTGGTTTCCACAACAATTATTTGACCATCCTCTTTGATTGAGGTGGCCAATTTTTTGGGTTCATAGCCAATTTTTTCAAAATCCAGATTCCAGGATCCGCCGCGGATCCAGAAGGCTTTCCATTCACCATCAGCATTTGTAACTCGCTCCAGGCTGGCCTGGCCACGCACTGAAAACAACTTGACCTTCACCTTAGCAAGAGGATTTCCCTCTGCATCGGTTACCAAGCCCTTTAGTTTACCCTTGCCTCTGGCTTGCGAGAAAACAGTGTGCATGCCTACAATAATTAGCAAACAGCTAAATAATACCAGACCTCTTTTACCTCTCATAATTACCTCACATATTATTCATTTTCAACCTATAAAATAACACAGCATCCGGAAAATTTCAAGGCAAAAAAAACCCCCGCACCCGTAAGGATGCGGGGGTTTTATCTGTTACAGTATGTTAATCTGTATTAGAACTGGAATCTGACACCAAAACGGAAGATTAGCGGATTCAACACTTCATTCAACAAACCACTGGTGGAATTGGGAGAGAAATTGCCATTATGAGCGTAATAGGTACCGTAATCATAAGTGTACCTTCTCAAGTGGGTGGCAACATTAAAGAGATTAAAGGCGTCAGCCATGAGATAGATCCTCATGGTGTCAGATACTTTAATCATCTTTTCCAATCTCAAGTCGAGTTTGGCGAAAGTGGGCATACGGTCTTCACCGAACAGTTTGGTACGAACCCATGTATCCTGGTCATGGGTATTGGGCAGTCTTTCATCAACCATGGTGAAACCATGATCCATGATGTAGCCTTCCCGGGCCAGGAATGTAGCCGAGACGTTAAAATCAAGCGGCAGTTGATAGAGGCCGGAAAGTTTGACCATCCATCTGGAATAGACAAACATATCGATCTTGCCGCTGGCTCCGCCTGATTCTTCAGCAAAGGGTTGACCATCTACAGTCCAGATATTGGTTGGATTTGTATAACCCTTGTTGTCATCGTACTGGTTGGCCTGGGCCTGGTAGGTGACACTACCTGAAAACATCCACTTGTTGGAGAGACGTTTGGTAGCAACAAAATCCACTGACCAGAAGTTCTGTGAATAACCGTCTCTTTTAACGCGAGCATCGTAGTCAGCCGGCACAAAACTGTCTTTAAGAACGTACCAGGGTTTACCAGCTGCATCGCCGGTGGCGATGCCGCCAACAGAAGCCGGAACGGTTCCAGCCTGACGGTACCAGGATGGATTGTCAATGTACTCACCGGTATCGGGATAATAATCAACATACCAGTTCTTATTGCCAAAGATCCTGTAGGTAAAGTTGACTGACACGCCAAAATCTTTGATGATCTCTTTCTGTAAAGTCAGCAATGCCTCATAGGTAAGCGGACTACCCTGAAATTCCATGTTGGTGGAGGGATCATAGAGCTTTTGATTATTGAAGAAGTCATAACCACTCCAGGT
>CBFDCH010000554.1:0-2528 GCA_965603235.1 uncultured bacterium
CTCTTGAATATTTTATTACAAAAGGGCCGAATTATGAACTGAGTTTTATTTTTAATCGTGACGCAGGGCTTTTATGGGATCGAGCTTGGAAGCCTGGACTGCCGGGTAAATACCAAAAATCAACCCAATCAGGGCACACACGCCCACGGATAACACAATTGCGGAGAGGGACCAGCCCACTGCCCAGCCGGCAAAAGCGGAAATGGCACTGGATCGGGCAAAACCAAAGATGATTCCCAATGCCCCGCCAATAAACGATATGGCAAAGGTCTCCAGAATGAACTGTCGCTGAATATCCTTTTGCCTGGCGCCAACCGCCCGTCGCAGTCCAATCTCTCTGGTCCGTTCCAATACTGTGGCCAGCATGATATTCATGATGCCAATTCCTCCTACCAGCAGCGAAATACCGGCAATGCAGGCCATGACAATGGTAAAGATCCGCTGTGTTTGTTTGTGCTGTTGAAGCAGGGCTTCAGGTACAACAATCTCGAAATCCGCGGTGTTTTTATGCCGCCTGTTAAGCAGGTGCTCCAGCGTGGCCGCAGATGTAATGCTGGAAATTCCCCGCTTCAACCGGATACGGAATTCATCGATCTCAGCATCCAGCGGTTTGAATTGAAACACTTTTAGAGCAGTCTGCAGGGGAATATAAATGTTGCTCTGTTCTCCTCTCAGAGCCACGCCTTGAAATTCATTCTTACTCAGGCTTTTATCCTGTATAGTACCAATCACGGTGAGCCAGACATGATTGATTTTAAGATTTTTGCCAATAGGATTGATGCCAGGGAATAAAACCTGCCTGATTCGGCTGCCGATCACGCACACTTTAGCGAACCACTGGTTGTCTAACGGTTTAATAAAACGTCCCTCTTTCATTGAAATTTTTGACATTTCCCGGTAAGAGGGGGTGACTCCGCGTACCCGGGCATTGGTAGTAGCCAGGCGGCTGTATACTGCATACTCCACAATTTGTTTGCTGGCACAATAGGAGGCCAGGAAAGGCAGGGTTTCCACCGCTGCATTTAAATCCTGCAGCGTAAGGCCTATTGAACTCTCCCTGATCTCCTTCAAGCGGTTTTCCTCGAAATGTTTATTTTTAACGATGATATTCCTTAAACCCATGGAATCAATCAGTTGCAAAGCCTCCCTTTCTGCGCCCTTGCCAATACTCAGCATGGCAATGACTGCCCCGACCCCAAAAATCATGCCCAGCAGGGTCAGTATGGTCCGTAATTTGTGATGCAGCAGAGATTCGATGGCTTCAACAAATTCCTGTTTGAGCTTCATTGGCCGTTATTCTCCTGCCGTGGTTTACCCAGTGCTACTACTTCACCTTCCTCCAGTCCGGCTGTAACAATAGTCCGGGTCAAGCTGCGCGCGCCAATTTTTACTTCTCTCTCTTTGAAGCTGGAACCTGTCTGTATATATACGGAAGCCTTTTCATCCTTAAAGAAGAGAGCCTGATTGGGCACAGTGATGATATTTTCCTTCTTCTCCACATAAATGGTGGCCATAACCTGGCTCCCCGGTTTCATAATTTTCGGATCGGTTTTGTTGAGGATGGCGATTGTCTCAAAATATTTCAGGGGGCTGTCCCTTTCGATGGCTTTGGCAATATTATCGATTCTCTTGATTTTACCGGTAAACAATCTCGACGGGAAAGAATCGAGGTGTATGGATAGTGGTAGCTCGGATTTTAGTCCGGAAGCTTCAGATTCCAGTATAAAGAGTTTGGCTTCCATTTGCGAAAGATCAGGTAATTTTCCAAGCTTTCGGCCGCCGTAGACCGCCATTCCCACGTTTGGTTTTTCACCGCGCCAGTTTTTTTCATAGATAAATAAACCATCATGGGGGGCTTTTATCTCCATTGAATTTAAAGCCTCCTCATACTGCTGTAGCTTCACCCGATGTGATTTTATCTTTAATTGCAGCAATTGCAGTTCCGTGCGGGCCTGTTGGTCCAGTTTTTTCTGCTGCTGCTTATAATACTTACTCTTTTTTTCCAGATAAGCGGAATTGTTTTTGAAATCAATGATTTCGTTTCGCGAAAAAATAGACTCATCCGTAACCTGGAAGTCTTCAGTCATTTTTTTCTCAAGTTCAGTCACATTTTGTTGACCTTTGAACTCACTTTTTTTCTTTTCGAGCTCTTTCCCCTTTTTCTGGATCTCCAGGTTTAGTTTGGCAATACTGTATTTTTCCCGTTGAATTCTCTCAACATACCAGGTGCTGTCCAGGCGGGTAACCACCTGTCCTTTTTTAACCATGGAATTTTCCGGCATCATCCAGGAGATGGTTTGCCGGCCCCTGATTTGCGCTGGTACCATGATCGGGGTTGCTTTGGTCGATTTTAATTCGCCGAATGCGGGAATGGTTATGGCAAAGGATCCTTTCTTTGCAGCTATGCAGGAGACACTTGTTTCCCGGTTTTGACGACAGGTGGAGAACGAAATCAGGATTAGGCAGATCAACAGGGCCAAAAGTCTTTGCTTAATCATGTTCCGCTACTATTGGTTTCTCCATTCAGG
>CBFDCH010000555.1:0-2527 GCA_965603235.1 uncultured bacterium
GGAAGTAAAAAGAATGGCCTCTGACAGAGGCTGGAGCCTCTTTATCGGGCCCTACGACATGCGTAAATGGATCAATGCAACCAGAGAGCTGCGAAAAGAACCGGAGAGAGGCAGGCGATGCTCCCTCTGCTTTGGTATGAGGTTAGAAAATACCTTTCAGCTGGCCAGGGACCGGGGATTCGATGTGGTCGCGTCAACCCTTTCCATCAGCCCTTACAAAGTTACCGAACAAATCAATAAGGAAGGGATTCGTCTGAGCCAGGAATATGGTATAGAATTTTTGCCCGAAAATTTTAAAAAGCAGGGAGGCTATGAAACCGCCAAATCCTTGGCAAAAAAATGCGGCATTAAACACCAAACCTATTGCGGTTGCGTCTATTCAAAGGTTGAAAAGATCTTAAAGTTAAGAGGCCGGTAAATATCAGTCACTGGTTTTTTTTATAGAGACTCTCTTGCGGATTACGGATATAACTTCCTTAATCCCCTTGAACCCCCGGGCTATTTTCACTAATTGTTCCTTATCCTTTACTTCAAAGGTTAGAGTAATCTTTTTCATATTCTGAGAGATACGATCCATGGAGATATTTCTTATATTGGAATCATGATCTCCCGTCACACTGGACACAGCACTCAGCAAACCCGGTTTATCCTGTACGATTAAATCATACTTTACCACATAAAAATATTCTTCAATAGTGTTCCAGGAAACATTCATTTGCCTGGACGAGACAGCGTGTTTTAAGCTGGAACAACTCTCTTTATGTATCACCAATCCACGGTTTAGGGTAATATATCCCCTGATCTTGTCTCCCTTGATAGGACTACAACATTTGCCAAGGGCCACATCAATATCCTTATATCCTTCCACATTTATCAATTTATAGATCTGGGAGGTTTTCCTAGAAACTCGTTTCTCAGGCTTGATATCAACAGCACCCACATCCGGGAACAGGATCTTCAAGGTCTTTTTGTCCAACAACCTTTTATTGGAACCCACATCCCTGAAAAAAACCTCAACTTCTGAATAGTGAATCCGCTTAATCTTCTCCGCTAGCTCCTCTCTATTTATTGTTAATTTGTATTTCTTTTTATATTCCCTCAATACCTTTGCCCAGATTTTTTTCCCTTTTTCTATGAAAACAAGATTCTCATTTTTTTGGAGATAATTCATAATCTTTCTGCGGGCTCTGTTTGTAGCTACAATTTTAAGCCAATCACTGCTGGGAGAAATATTTTTTGAGGTTAACACCTCTACCATATCTCCTGAATTCAATTGAGTTTTTAAGGGCACCAATTTTTCATTTACAACAGCACCGCGGCAGTTATTGCCGATTTCAGTGTGGATCGCATAGGCAAAATCAATGGGTGTGGAGCCTGCATTTAATCCAATAACCCTACCTTTGGGAGTAAATACATAAATTTCGTTGGGAGTTAGATCACCCTTCACCAGGTTTAAAAAATCTTTTGGGTTGGGATTGTTGCGGTGGGCTTCAATCATTTCTCGGAACCAGTGCAGTCGCTGATCATTTTCTAAAAAATTAATTCCTTCTTTGTACCGCCAATGGGCTGCAATTCCCTCCTCAGCTATTTTGTGCATGTCTTCTGTCCTGATTTGGATCTCAAATTTTACGCCTGTACTGGCAATAATAGTGGTATGGATCGATTGATATCCATTACTTTTCGGATGGGTAATCATATCACGCCAGCGACTTGGAATGTGCTTCCATTTTTGATGTATTTCCCCCATGGTGATATAACAATTTTCCACCGAATCAGTAATCACCCGCAAGGCTAGTAGGTCGTAAACCTGGTCAAGTCTGATATCCTGACGCTCAATCTTGCGATATATTGATATTTCCCGCTTAATCCTGGAAAAGACACGTCCTCGGATTTTGTATTTCTTTATGATCTCCTCAATTTCACCTTTTATATGCCCCAATTGCGAATTGGCCCAATCTCTCTTATCGCTTACCTCCTTTTTAATGCGCAGATGATCGCGGGGGTAAGCATAAATAAAGGCGATATCCTCAAGCTCATCCTTAATTTTACCCATACCCAAGCGATAAGCAATGGGAGCATAAATTTCCAGTGTCTCAAAAGCAATTCGTTTTCTCTTCTTGGATTCCAACACCGCCAAGGTGCGGATGTTGTGCAGGCGGTCTGCCAGTTTGATCAATATTACCCGGACATCATTGGTCATGGCTATGATCATTTTTTTTAGGGTTTCAGCTTTGGCATTTTCTGCATCAAATCCGGAAATTTTCGATATTTTGGTCACTGCCTGGACAATATCTGAAATCTCCTGACCAAAAAGGCTCTTTATTTTTTCTATTGTATAATCGGTGTCTTCAACAATATCATGCAACAGCCCCGCTGAGATAGATATTTCATCCAGCTTCATTTCAGCCAGGGTTGCGGCAACCGCCAAAGGATGGATTATATAAGGTTCATTGGTTGCCCTTCTTTGACCAATGTGAGCATCTGCCGCCACTGAGTACGCTTTTTTTAACAACTCAATATCAGCCCC
>CBFDCH010000556.1:0-2525 GCA_965603235.1 uncultured bacterium
AATGGTTAGCGGGAGATCAGATAATATGGTGGGCGCTGCAGATGTTTTCATCTGGCCCTCGCTCCCCGCTTTTTTAATCAACATCAGGGGCGCTGCTGATCCGATAATTTTGGCAATATCTACCTGTGCTGACCTAAGCTTAACCGCTTTATCGACATTATAGTTGGTAATTTTAGCAGCTGTGTTGGCGCCGTGGTCGGCAAATATCACCAAAATTGACGAATCATAAATCCCCAAAGATTTTAATTTGTTGATAAAGTCAGTGACCTGATATAAAGCACATATGCCCTGCCTTTTCAAACCCTCCCGTGTAACAGGGTAGATCTTTCCAGTATATTCACATTTGTCATTTACCACAACCGGGGCGTGGGTTTGGGCCAGGTGCATATATTTATATACTGGAATTTCTTTGCTAACAGCCATCCTGGTTATAAAATCATTAAAAAACCGCTTGTGTGAAATATAGTGGGAGGAAGAGAGGGCCTCTTTATCAACCAGCTTTTGCAGGAACCAGGATTGATTGTTATAAATGACTCTCTTTAAAAAATGAGGTGCATTTCTGAACATAACAAAATCCAACACCATGGTTAAATTACTGACAAAGTAGGTGGATTTACCAACATTATAGGGTCTGCAAATTTCAAAATGTTGAGAAAAATTACGCTTTCTGCCTCGATATATGTTGCCACATACCAGATCAACTTGAAAATCAGCCTGCTTTATCCGCGAATGTATGGAGCGCTTGTAAATCTTCTTAGCCATGAACCTGGACATTGGGGATAGATTTTTGTATACCTTTGTCGTTAATATTGCCGGAATACTCATTTTGGTGGTGGGAAAAACACCTAGAGTATCTTTGAAAAAAGTAAAGCCTTTAAAAATTGAATAATATTCAGGATTTTCATCAACAATTTCATGAAAAATGTCTGATTGGAATCCATCCAGAATGATCAGAATCACGTTTTTTTTGGCGGAGAGCTCGAAAATGCCGGCTGGCGCATCTGTTCCTGTTCTAATCTTTCCACCTGTGCTCCAAACCGTGGGGGATTGAATGCTCTGTCCAATCAGCAGCAAGACCTGCAGGGATATCAACAGGATACTCGCAAATTTGGCGATTTTAAAAAAGTGTTTATAAAAAATAACAGACAGGAAAATCAGAAGCGCCCAAATAACACCATCAAAAAAACCCCTCCAAATGCCTGCCTGCCAGTTTATGCCCTGGCCATCCAGTAATCCATACTCCCAGGTAAAAATATTCCCCTGCAGCCAGATCAGTATTCCCAGGGCCAGCAATACCGATATATAACGCTGGTTATATTGCAGCAGCCTGCCGGTCCAGAACAAAAGCGCGGCAATGAAGAGCGCAGGCACAAGGTAACCAACCATTAAATTGAGTAAAGGTATCTGGAATTCGCTAAGATTGCCCTGGTAGATTGAAAAGGGGCTAAAAAGAAAAACATTTAGCACAATCAGCAACACTGGCGCCAGCAAAACGAGGGGATCTTTTTTTTGGTCCTGCATCTTCTTTTAGGTATTATTTATTCGCTGCGGAAATTCTATAAATGACGGCACACAACAGCCAACATAAAAAAGGGATAATACCAATATTTTTATGAAAAGTCAACGATTATCGCCTGAGACATAGATAGTAAACCGGTTGAGCTGTGCATAACCGGATTTGAAAATAGCCTCTCCTTTTGCTATAATAGGATTTGTCAATTTGGCTTTATAAATGCAATATTTCTTTGTATTTACAGTAGAGACAAATATATGATAAAAACGATTGAGTTTTCAACACCGGAACAATAGGAGGAGTTGTGATGCTATATATTAAGAGCGGGGCTGTCCTGGTTATTTTATTGTTTTTTATTGTTTTTCCCCAGTATGTTTATGGTTATCTGGATCCTGGGACCGGCAGTTATGTCATTCAGGTGATTTTAGCCGCGATTTTGGGAATTGGCGTGGCATTTCGTATTTTTTGGCACAGAATAAAGGGTTTTTTCCAGAAAAAACCGCAAAATCAGGATAAAATTGAAGAAGAAAACGACTGAAGAGAACCGGATCGAAAGCTCATTCCGGGATCCGAGCGGATTTCTTTTTAAGCACAAGGGTATTCTGTATCGCCAGGTAAACAAGGCCTATCAGGAAAACTATGATCTTTTAATCAGTTCCGGTTTATACGAGATATTAACCAAAAAAAAACTATTAATCCCCCATCAGGAGGTTGATGCCTCATTTGCCCAAACCGATCAGGCTTATAAAATCATTCAACCGGAGCCTGTAGCCTTCATATCATATCCTTATGAATGGTGTTTCAGTCAGCTAAAAGACGCGGCCCTGGCCACACTCAGGATCCAGGAAATTGCCTTAGGCAAAGGGATGGCACTAAAAGACGCCAGTGCCTACAACATACAATTCCACCGGGGCAAACCGGTCTTCATCGACACCCTTTCCTTTGAAAAGAGCGATATGGAGAGACCCTGGATCGCCTACAGACAATTTTGTCAACATTTTCTGGCCCCTTT
>CBFDCH010000557.1:0-2518 GCA_965603235.1 uncultured bacterium
TAGCCCAGGTTACCAATGCCTTGATTCTGCCGGTGGTGGCAATTTTTGTATTATATCTCTTAAATCGAAGAGAAGCGGGTGAATTTAAAAACAGGGTGTGGCAAAACGCCCTCTTCCTGGTGGTGCTTCTCGTAATCATACTGATTAATTTAAAACATTTAACCTGATTCGACGCCAATTCTTTATAATATTTGCTGGCACAACATTAATAAATTTTAAGGTTTTATTTAGTTTCATTTAAGATTAATCGGTTATAATTACATTTTCCTTGCTCAATTTCTAAATGATCATTTACCCTGGAGGTTTTTTTATGTTCAGCCAGAGAGGCTTAACCAGTATCTTCATTTTCATCTCGCTCTTCCTCGCAGCCAGTTTTCTGCCAGGGGCAGAATTTGTCAGTAAAAACCTTAATATAAATAAAACAACGACTCCTCCCCATATTGATGGAAACGTGGATGATCCCTGCTGGAAAATGATTGAACCGGTCTCAGGCTTTTTCCAATATGATCCGGTAAATGGAGCAAAAGCTTCAGAACAGACATATGTTTGGGTCACCTATGACAAAACATATATCTATTTTGCCTTTCTAATGAAAGATTCCAAACCTGATAAAATCTGGGCAGAACTTACTCCGCGTAACCGCTATCGCAACAATGACTCTGTGACTGTAATCCTTGACACCTACAATGATAAACGAACCAGCATTCAATTCACGGTAAATCCCCGGGGAGTACAGAGAAATTCAGTTGAAACCATCTGGAAATCAGGTGCAGCCATGAGATCAGACGGTTGGTCTGCCGAAATCGCCATCCCCTTTAAATCCCTCCGTTTTTCAACAAAAAGTTCACAAATCTGGGGTATCAATTTTGAACGCTACATCCCCCGCTTGAATGAACGGGATTTTTGGACCGATTGTTCCAGAAATATCCCCCGGTTGCAGCAGATGGGAACGCTCTCCGGATTGGCGGGAATCAAACCATCGTATAATCTCGAGTTTTTTCCCTACTTCGGCGTCCGTTCCTCACGCTGGAGTGGAGAAAAAGATGATAAAGTGGCGGTAGGTATTGATGTGAAGTATGGTATTTTACCCAATCTTATTCTGGACATGACTGCCAGCCCTGATTTCAGCGAGGTCGAATCCGATCCCTTTATCTATCAGCTCTCCCCGTATGAAAACTACCAGAGGGAAAATCGCCCGTTTTTTACAGAAGGGAGCCAGTATTTCGGCGGCAGGAGGCGTCACCATTGGGGCCGCCCTGCACAATTCAACCTCTTTTACAGCAGACGCATCAGCACTCCAAAATTTGCGGCCAAAATAACCGGTAAAACCGATGGCTGGTCATTTGGATTACTCGGTGCTTTCAATAAGGCTGATGATGAGGAAGAGATCAAGGACAACACTTTCTCGGTCGTCCGGGTACAAAAAGATATTTTTAAAAACTCTCAAATTGGATTTTACTATGCCGGCCAGGATGAGGAGGATGATTACAACCGCAATTTTGGATTAGATTACAGCTTTAATTTTAAAGACTTCTATTATGTCCGGGGTCAGAGCGCCTTTTCCCTGAACCAACACGTAGAAAAAAAGAATATTGGCATGCATACCATCCAGTTCCAGCGCCAGCCGGATGCCGGGCTCCAGCTTGAACTCTCCTACCGCCGGGTAGAGGATAATGTCGATGTACGTACCGGGTATATCAATAAAACAAATTTTCAATCCACAGACCTTGAGCTGGGGTATGCCTGGAGATTTAACCAGGGCCAGGTCAAAAGGGTGAGTGGGGAACTTCAGGGAGCATATGAACACGATTGTGCGGGTGCTTTGACCAAACGAGCCGTTGAAGTTGCAGGCAGGCTGGAGTTCTTATCCCGCCTTTCGCTAAATGTAAACCTGGAAGCCGGGACAAGTAAATACCAGATTTATGACGAGGATGACAACCTTTTTTGGTCAGAAAATTTCATTGACAACTACGGCGGGCGTGCTGGGCTACGCTGGCAAAGAGGCGGTTTCTTAAAAAGTCTGGAAATGTGGAGCAGATGGCACCACAAGGGAATATACAATGACGAGTTTACTGCGGCCCAGCCAGGGTTTGAGACCAATATAGATTTCAGGGTAACCTGCCGGCCACGCAGTAACTTTGAGTTCTCTTTGGGAGGGGAATGGACGCGCCAGACAATGGACGGGACCGGTGAGATCGCTTTCGAAGGAATCACCTATTCCACCGGCCTCCACTACCAGCTATCCCGCAGCCTGTTCCTCAGCTCCCGCCTGAAGGGGGAAACACGTGACAAACAGTACAACCTGGATGTACTGGTAGGGTACTATTTTGGCGCCGGCAACATTGTGCAATTGAGTTATAAAAAAAGTAACCGTCTGGAGGAGGACATTTTGGAGAGAGGCTACTCCATAACCCTTAAAGTCTCCTATCTGCTCAGGATCTAAATATGAGTTTTACCCACGAGGAGCACATCAGTGGTGAAAAAAGAGAAAAAAGATTATAATGAAACCATGCGTATC
>CBFDCH010000558.1:0-2516 GCA_965603235.1 uncultured bacterium
TGTATTTACTTCCCGTGATATCAAAAAACTGAGGGACCTCATCCGTAAAGATAGTTACCAGGAGGAGGATATTGCCTACTTAAAGTATTGTTACAGCACTGAGGTAAAATTTACTGACCGGCATATTGGCGAACTCATCCAACAATTAAAGAATTTGGGCCTGTATGACAACACCCTGATCGTATTCGCGGCTGACCATGGCGAGGAATTTGTGGAGCGCGGCTGGCTGGGACACAGCACCACTGTTTATGACGAGCAGGTCAGGGTGCCCCTGGTCATTAAACCAGTTGCCGATGCCAATCAAAAACTGAAAAATCAACGGGATGATAAAGAGGTGAGTAATGTTGACATTGTACCCACCATTTGCGCTCAGCTGGGCCTTGCCCTATCATCGGAATTTCAGGGCAGGGATGCTTTTAGACCAACTGATGCTGAAAACTACCTTTACAGCGAGGTGCAGCAAAACCGTTTTGGCAGCATGATAGACAGGGTATGCGTGGTGCACAAGGGCTGGAAATTAATCAAGGATTTTGTTGCCAATGAGTATGAATTATTTAATTTGCGGCAAGACCCGGCTGAAAAGGTTAACCGGGCCGCAGAAGTCTCCAATCTCTCTTCGCACCTGAAAATGGAGCTGAATAAGTGGATAAAGGCCAACCGCATGAAAAAAAGCGGCAAAGGGAGACAGCCCCTGACCAAAGAGGAGAGGGCCCGCTTAAAATCACTGGGATATCTGCAATAGTGGAGAAACTGACTGATCCTGTACCTATTTATAAAAGGAAGGGGATCGGTTTTTTATTATTTCTGATCATTTTTTGCCTGGTAACTGCTGTTCACATGATCCCCTTTTTAAAAAGAGGGGATGATACCAAAGAGAAGTTGATTCTTAAGGGTTTCTCCTCTGACATGGCAGTCCGTACTGGCGGCAGGGAATTGTTCAATCGGGATCTTGCCCGCAAGGAACGGTTTGTTGCTTTTGCGCGTTATATTACCCTTGAGGCCGGTATCTACCGCCTCGAGTTTTCCCTTACCTCTTCCGCTGAGGAGGGTGGCGAATATCAATTTCAGGTGGCCAGGGATCGGGGCCGGACCATTCACAGCAAACAGGATGTTCAGGTCCGCCGTTTCCCCGGCAGGATATCGCTGCAGCTGGTGCTGAGGCAGAGGACGGAAATTGAACCCCGCATCCTCTTTGTGAGTGGCAATAGCCAGATGACGCTGCGGCATGTGGAAATCCGTTTACTCAATAACCTGATCCCCTGGAAAAAGATATTTTTTCGCTCCTACATCTGGGCCATTTTCCTGTATATGCTTGTCTGGGTTGTTTATCTCTCCCTCACCAATAATGAGCGCTGGAAAATAGCCCTGGCCCTTATTATCTGCTGTCTGGGAGCAGTGTTGATCATCAGAAACGCCTGGGTTTCCGAGGATGCTTATATCACGCTGCGCCATGTCGATAATTTCCTGGCCGGACAGGGGCCGGTTTTTAATCCGGGAGAACGGGTGGAAGGATTTACCCATGTGTTGTGGTTTGTGATTGTTACCCTTTTTCGTGCACTTGGTTTTTCCGCTAACGGAGCCCTGCTGCTGCCGGGATTTGTGTTCTCATTTGCAGCTCTTTACCTGATTTTCTTTAAAACAAGGTTCAGGAAAAAGGAGACGGGTACTATTCCACTTCACCCGGCCGGAGCCATTGTGCTGGGAATGGGCGCTTTCCTCGATTTTGCCACGAGCGGGCTGGAAACCAGTCTGTCCTATTTTTTACTGGCTCTATATGCCCTGTTTGTTGCCAGCGGTTATCTCATTAAGCAGCCCCTGTTGATGGGGCTGGTCACCGCCTTACTCACCCTTAACCGGCCTGATTTCGGGATTTTTCTGCTCCTTTTACTGCTGCTTTACCTGGGACTGGCCATACGCAAGCAGGTTCGCTGGTCTGCAGTATGGCGTTTCCTTATATTCCCGCTTGGCCTTCTCGGCTTGTATGAAATTTTCCGAATGGGTTATTATGGGGCTATCTTCCCCAATCCCTATTATGCCAAATCAGGAGCTGGCAGCCATTTTTTGCAGGGGTGGAAGTACCTGTGGGATTTTTGCCAGGGGAGTTTGCTGCCTGTAGTACTGGTTATTACAGGCATTGCCCTCTATCTGATGTGGCAACAGCGGGATGATAGTAAAAACCGTCGCCTGCTGGTATTATGCTCGGGCCTGTTGCACGGATTTTTTGTGATCCGTGGTGGTGGGGATTTTATGCACGGCCGTGTTTTGTTGCCCGCAGTGGTGTTTATATCAATTTCCAGTATCGGCTCATTTTACCGGCTAATTTGCGATAAATAGTGGCGCAAAGTGGTGGCTGTGGCAGTGATTCTATGTCTCTTTCTCACATCCTTGCTGGTGGTACCGGTGCAAAAGCGGGGCAATGATCCCTTTAAGGCCAATCATGGCATTACGGATGAACGCAATTTTTACTACAACGGCCGTATTGTACCCCTGGATCAATTGTTCAAGGATCATATGAT
>CBFDCH010000559.1:0-2499 GCA_965603235.1 uncultured bacterium
AATGGTAGGAGCATCGGTTTGTTTTTTGCTTCCCGGTTTTGAAAAATTCCCCCAGGCCATTGTAGAAACCGTTGAGACCAGGCATATTACCACCATGCATTTTGTCCCTTCCATGATGTCGGCATTTTTAGGATATATGGAAAATTCCGGCGACGTCCCGCGATTAGCCAGTTTAAAACGGGTATTTTGCAGTGGGGAAGCGTTAAAACCAGTTCATGTGGAACGCTTTAATAAAACACTGTATCAGCAAAATGGTACCCGGCTGATCAACTTATATGGCCCCACAGAGGCAACGGTTGATGTATCCTATTTTGATTGCCCCTCTGATACCGACGGAGCTGAAATCCAGTGTATACCTATAGGAAAACCCATCGATAATATTCAACTATATATTATGGATGAAGATTTCCGGGAACAACCCGTGGGCACCGAAGGTGAGCTGTACATCGGTGGCGTCGGATTAGCCCGCGGCTATTTAAACCGCCCAAAATTAACCGCTGAAAAATTTTGCCTCCGGCGGCCAGGGGCTCTTTTTGAAAAAACCGCCCCTGAACCCCACAAAAACTTTTTATTATTAAACGAGGGGACAAGGGGGCTTGCCCCCTTGTTGTATCGCACCGGTGACCGGGCGCGGTGGTTGAAAGATGGGAACATTGAATTTCTCGGGCGCATGGACTTCCAGGTAAAAATCCGGGGATTGCGGATCGAATTGGGGGAAATCGAATCGGTATTGTCCAATCATCCCGCAGTCCGGGACTGCGTGGTATTAGTGAAAGAAACCACGGAAACCATCATCAATTTGGTGGCATATATGGTAACTAAGGTGGAGATTTCCGAAGTAGAGTTAAAAAAATATATGAAATCCCTTTTACCGGATTATATGGTCCCCAGTGAATTTGTGGTATTGGATACCCTACCGCTCACACCCAGCGGGAAAGTGGATCGGAAGAAGTTGACAGGGTGAGTGAGTTATTGATTTAAGGTTTCTTTGTTCGTTTTCTTAAACTCTGAGGGGGTCATGCCTGTATATTTTTTAAAACAGCGATTAAACACCTCTTTGGAGTTAAATCCCACTTCATAAGCAATTTCCAGGATAGAGAAATCGTTTTTACCAGGATTTAACAACATATCTTTTGCATCTTCAATTCGGTAATTGTTAATTAAGTCCCTGAAATTTTTATTTAATAGTTCATTGGTAATTTGAGAAAGGTACCTGGGAGCAATGGAGAGTTTCCCCGACAATGTGTTCAATGAAAGGGTCTCATCTTTGTAGAGCCTCTGAATATCCAGCAGGTGAAGTAGTTTTTTCAGGCATTCTTCTGCTTTCTGGGGGTCCAGGGTGGAATTCTTATATTTTTTCTTTAATTTCCTGATGTAAAAATAGCGTTTCAAACCGTAATATAGGCCAAAAACCACCGACAAACCCATTATTGAGATGATAATTCTAAAGGCAAGGGTCTGGTAAAAATAGGGTGTTACGGTAAACCTGAAGGAGGCACCCTGCCTGTTCCATACCCCACTGCTGTTGGAGGCAATCACCTGGAACCGGTATTGACCCTGGGGTAGGTCTCTAAAATGAGCCCTGCGTGGGGAAGGGTAACGAGCCGATCGCCAGGCCTCATCATAGCCTTCCAGTTTATATTGAATTTTCACCTTATCAGGGGAGACAAAGGTAGGCGCTGTAAAATCAAATACAATGTCCTTTAGCCCCTTAACACTAATGCCGGTTTGCTCCACGGGGATAACTTCATAATTTAAAACAACTTGTTTGATCAGCACAGGTGGTGGATATTTATTAATAGACACTTTCTCCGGGTTGACTACAGCTATTCCTTTACGGGTTCCAAACCAGATTTCACCATCCCGGGTTTTGATGGCAGAATTCCTGGCCCCTAAACGGCATTCAAGACTTTTTAAACCATCTGAAAAACCAAAGGAGGTACTTTGAAAATGATCTGTTTTACCTTCTGCAAAGGCATTAAGGTCCTCTTTACTGACCCTGAAAATACAATCCGAAGACCCGATCCAGAAAATCCCCCTGTGGTCTTCCAGTATTTTATAAACCCTATTGCTGGCCAAGCCATCCTCTTTCGTATAAGAAACCCATTGCCCATTTTTGAACCGTTTTAATCCATTACCCGCCGTACCAATCCAGAAAGTACCAGGACCGGTGCTATCTTCATGGACATCTGCAATAAAAACACCGGGCAAATAGGATTTCAACCCTTCTTGCTGAAAATTCCCCTTTCCCAACACAGTTAAACCTGTGAGAGTTCCAATCCAGATGTTGTTCTTTGTATCTTCATGAATATCAAAGACCAGGTCCCCCGCCAAACCATCCCGGGCGGTATAATTTTGGAATGTCCCATTGTAATAGCAATTCAAACCGCCGATGGTGCCGATCCACATCCTATCCCGGCTGTCCCTCATGATTGACCGGATAAGATTACTGGTCAGGCCAATGTCAGTGGTGTATGTGGTTCTCAGTTCCCCATTTTT
>CBFDCH010000560.1:0-2478 GCA_965603235.1 uncultured bacterium
GAAGGTGTCAGTTGTCAGGTTTCAGGGACTTGCTGAAATGGCAGAGATTTGCCCAGAATGCAAAATTCCTATATGATCCCGCTGATAACAGAAAACTAATTGCAGAAATTAGCTTTCAACGGTTTTTCCTGACACCTGACACCTATTCCCTATTATCTGTCTTCTGACATCTGAATAAAGAAAGGAACCAACAGGATGTTCACCGATAAACAACTAGAACGGTATGCGGATGTATTGTGGTGGGGGCTCTCCACCGCCCGGACGTCAGCCTTTAAAAGAGACGATATCGTTCTCATTCGCTACCATCGACCCGACGTGAAACTGGCTGAAATTCTTTATGCCAGACTGCTTGCCGGAGGCTATCATCCCGTCCAACGCATGAGTCCGACCACCATGATGGAGAGGCAATTTTATTTGCTCTCAACAAACAGGCAGCTTGTCTTTTTGCCTCCCGGGGAAAAGAAACTGATGTCGCGACTCAATGGAAGCATTTTTCTGTATGCACCGGAATCCATCACCCACCTGGGCGATATTGATCCTGATAAAATCGGGAAAACCGCAGTGGCCCAAAAGTATGTGCGCGATATTCTCAACCGGAGGGAATCCCGCGGCAACTTCAGCTGGACGTTGTGTGTGTTTCCCACCGCTGAGCTGGCTGGTCAGGCCGGTCTGTCGCTGGAAAACTACACCCGGCAAATCATCAAAGCCTGCTTTTTAAACAAGACCGCCCCTATCTCCGAATGGCAGCGTGTTTATAAAAATGCACAATCCATTAAAAAATGGCTGAACTCTCTGAGTGTAGAATACTTCCATGTGGAGTCCAAAAACATTGACCTCGAAGTGACTCCCGGAGAAAAACGACAGTGGATCGGTATATCCGGGCGCAACATACCCAGCTTTGAAATTTTCCTATCCCCTGACTGGCGGGGAATCAGAGGAAAATATTACGCTGATCAGCCTTCCTATCGAAGCGGCAACCGTGTGGAAGCAATAAGGCTGGAATTTATAAAAGGCCGGGTAATTAAGATCGAGGCAGAGGTGGGGGAAGATTTTGTCAAAAAACAGCTCAAAATGGATAAAGGCGCCGATAAACTGGGTGAATTTTCATTGACGGACAAAAGATTTTCCCGAATCGATCGTTTTATGGCCAATACCCTCTATGATGAAAACTATGGAGGCAAAAACGGCAACTGCCATGTTGCTCTGGGCTCTTCTTATTCAAACACCTATGCCGGAGACAGCAGAAAATTAACCCCGGCACGCAAGCGTGCACTTGGCTTTAATGAATCGGCCCTCCACTGGGATTTGGTGAATACAGAGCAAAAGCGCGTTACCGCCCGTTTAAAGTCCGGGGAGACCATCAGCATTTATGAAAATGGTCGGTTTGTGAAATAATGAATCCAGCCCAGCTAGCGACCTTTTTGGCCTGTAACTTAGAGGGACTGGTTTTTAATTTAAAAAATACCAAATACCAAATAACAAATAACAAACAATACCCAAATTCCAAACTCCAAAAAATCCCCCTTACCCCCTTTTAGAAAAAAGGGGAAACAGGCTTGGACTTGCCACGAAATGTTTTTTCCGCTCTGAGTTCAGGCAGAATGTTACTTTTCACAGGCAGCTGAATCGATTTGATTCATTGTATTCTGAGATTTGTAATTTGGGATTTATTTGAAATTTGGGATTTAACCAATTCGTACTGGAAAAGAAAATATTACTATATCAATAGAAATTTGGCGAATTACATGTGGGACGTGACAAAATCAGGCCCCCACTGCTGCCCGGGGAGGCATCGCTACCAGTGATCCGATGGATTCAACCAGTTTTTTCAAGGGAAACGGTTTCGCCAAAACCATATCAAATGCATTGCTCTCCATCAGCCACGGGGTTCCGGATATCGCAATTACAGGTATGAATTGTTTTTCAGAATTCCGGATATGCTTCACCACACCGTTGCCGTCAATACCGGGCATCCGAATATCGGTAATTACAATATCAAAACTGCCATCATCAAATTTGCGGATTCCTTCCTGACCATCAGCTGCTGTTTCAACATTGTGACCGAATTTGGTTAAGGTTTGACGTATCATCTGCAATATTCCTTTTTCATCGTCAATAACCAGGACTGTGGGCATAGCTTTTCTCCAAACAAAATGGGGAGTTTCAAGGGTAGAATACTGATCTATCCTATCCAACTTTCCAGGCGATGTCAACTACATATTGTGTATCGTTGGTTAACAATCAACTATATACAGTGGTTCAAACAGTTTTGGTGAAGATGGTGATACTCAATGCCAGCTATCCGGACAAAGGTTATCCGATAGACTGTATGACGATCTGGGAAGTTTTGAACAGTTACGAAAAGTAAGAATACTTAAGGCGTTTTATAGAATTCCATGCTCTGGTGTCAAACCGAATTATCCATGTTTTTCGGATCTATCGACAAAAGTTATCAACAGAATATATCCTGATGAATTT
>CBFDCH010000561.1:0-2467 GCA_965603235.1 uncultured bacterium
TTGGGATCTGGTACAGGATAGATCAATCCCTTAACCAGAGATTCCATCTTTTTGCTAATTTTGTAGTATTCACCCCGGAAAGGGATGATTTTTAAACCGGGAGTGGCGCCACAAATTTTAGCGACGCGGTCAGATTGAAGGCCGGCACAATTAATGATATGCCTGGTACGGAGCTCTCCGCCTGTGGTTTCAACCACCAATTCCTGGCGGGATTGATGTATTTTTAGTACCCGTTGGCCCAGTAAAATGTTTCCTCCCATCTCCCGGCTGATTTCAGCAAATTTTTCCGTTACTCCTGTGTAGTCCACTATTCCTGTTTGTGGAACGAAAAGGCCTGCTATACCTCGGACATGAGGTTCATACTCTCTCAACTCCGGGGCTGCAAGTTGACGAATCCCTGAAAGTCCGTTGGCCACCCCTCTTTCATAGAGATCGTTTAAACGGGGCAGCTCTTCTTTGCTGGTAGCCACTACCAGTTTACCGCATTTCTGGTGTGGAATCTGGTGTTCTTGACAGAATTGATATAAAAGTTCTCTCCCTGTGGTACAATTTTTTGCTTTAAGGGAGCCGGGTTTATAATAAAGCCCTGAGTGAATAACCCCGCTATTGTTGCCGGTTTGGTGGGCAGCCAATTGTTCCTCTTTTTCGACAACTGCCAGGGAGAGTGATTTTTTTTTTAGAATGGCCATGGCTGATGCCAGGCCCACAATGCCGCCGCCAATGATGAGGATGTCATACCTTTTTGATCGTTCCATTTCGAATTCTCCGGATAAGTAACAATTTTATTAAATATCCTCTGATTTTTCAACCTATCTTCAAAAATTGGTCATATTAGGGTATAATACTCTATAATTTAAAGGTGAAAATGAGTAAAAATAAAGTATGCGATATAAAGCGGTTAGATAGTGCTGAACAAGAACTGAAGAACTTTGCAGATATTACCACCCATTTAAAACCTTCATCAGGAGAAATTCCCCGGCTCACCGGAATTGATATCTATGGGGAAGCAATCCCATTTAATGGTATTAGCGGCGGAGATCATATCATTTTTATTGATTTTAATAAACGGTATGATATGGATCAACGCATTAATGAGGCTATTGAGGCGGGACGCAAAGGAGTTGCCCAAAAATTGGAGAGAACCAGAAAGCGGACCGGTATTTTGATTGCTGATGTTTCAGGCCATCAAATTACGGATGCTGCCCTGGCTGCCATGCTCCACCAGTCTTTTATGATTGGCGTGTTGTATGAGCTGAAACAAAATGGAGAAATCTCCACAGAATTGTTTGAAAATTTAAATACCCGTTTTTTTAATTCTTCGAGTATATCTAAATTTATTACCATTATTTATGGGGAGATATCAGAAGAGGGAAACTTCCGTTTTTTAAATGCCGGCCATCCCTGTCCCTATGTCTTTTCCAATTCGTTCGATAAACTGGCTAAAATTTATTTCAAACAGGTTGTAACAGTGCAGCCTATCGGCACTCTGCCTTCGCAGGAAGATATCGATGTGAAACGAAATTTCAGCCGACTGGGCTATAAGAAAAATTATACCACCAATGAAATAAATTTAATGAGTAAGGGAGACATTCTGTTATTGTATACCGATGGATTGTCAGAACACGTCAGTGAGGATGGATCTTTTTTCTTCCCCGATACGTTGGAGCGTGTTCTAAGACGGGCCAAAAAAATGTCAGCAAAGGAGGTTTTTCAGGAAATCAAGGAAGAGTATTTCCGTTTTGGCAATCCGACTGATGATATGAGCCTGGTGGTTATCAATAAAACAGATTAGGATTGATCCCACAAATCCTATTTATCTTCACGGATGCGGGAAATTTCAAAAACAACAGGATTATAGGCATCCGGACAGGCATGGGTTTTTTTATCCGGATCCTTTAACCAGGGGAAGTCGGCATCATACATCATGGCAAATACACCGGGCATCATGCTGTAGAGAGCATGGATACAAATTTTACCTGTTACCCCCGCTTCAGTAAATGCAACTTGGTCTCCCACTTTATGGTTCAGGGCGCAATGTCCCTTTTGACTGATGACCTTGGCTTTAACACAGGTGATCTTTTTTTTCATGTCTCTCTCCTTTACCGGGGCGGGTAATGTGTTGCCGGCTGGTTTTGAAAATGGGTCCAGCACAAGCCCCAGACCCACGCCTGACAGCATGCGGCAGAAATCCCGCCTGTTTTTCACTTTTTTCCCGCCATGTTTATTCATAGAATAATATGTTCCTGGTATTCGCCAAAAACTGAACGAAGCTCATCTGCAATCTCCTGAAGGGTGGCATATGTTTTGACTGCTTCCAGGATTGGTGGCATCAGGTTGGCCCCGGTTTGAGTAGCCTGCCGAACCTGGTGTAAGGATTTCTCAACCTCCTGGTTTTTACGCTCCTTTTTCATCTGCAGCAACCTTTTTTTCTGCTTCTCTTCTGAACCCCGGCTGACTGGATGCAGTT
>CBFDCH010000562.1:0-2466 GCA_965603235.1 uncultured bacterium
TGATGGACAGGAAATCAGTAAGATCTCTATCGCTGGCCTCATGGTCCCGCCAGGCCACACAGGCGATCAGAGAAAAAGCTGCCCTTTTGACAAATTCCTCCTCCCTTGAGGACCACTCGGTAATCTTGCGGCGGACATGGGTGGCTTTGTCAAAAAGATTCATACATACCTGGTCGCACACATCCCAGGAGTCAAAATCTTTCACCCACTCCTCCATCTGTTGATCCGTCACCTTCAGGGGATCATCGATCAGGGACGCCAGAATCCGTGCCTCCTGAATTCCACTCTGCCATAATTTCAAAGCGTATGTGTGGTTTTTGCCAATTTGCCTGGCCATTTGCCGCAAGTCTGGCATGGCAATACCCAGTCGATTGTCCGTGGCCATGCCGTAACGGGCCATACCAGCCAATTGATCCGGTCTTGCTTTTGATTTCAGCAGTTTAAGTATTTTCTCATAAGAATCCATCTAACAAATAATACAAAAAAAGTGAATAATTGAAAAGCTTTTTAAATTTTTGGCGCCTGTCCCCTTTTTTGTTTCATGGATGAATTTATCATTTGAACGGAACTAAAATGGTTGAACAAATTTTGACACAGCGAAGCGTTACGGTCAAAATTAGGGAAGACGCACCGCGTCTACCTTTTAAAACCAAACGAATCTTACTGAAAAACTAAAACAAACCCACTATACCAATCTCATCATAAATCTCATCTCTAAATTTGAGGAGGTTCTAATAATCCCAATGTCATCTTTAGACCTCCTCCTCCTACCAAGAGCTCGAGATTTGGAGAGATGAGATTCCTGGAGTGACCTTTTAACCTTTTAACAGAGTTGATAATTTCTTGGCGCCTGTCCCCTTTTTTCTAAATTAGGGATCAGGCGAACTTGTTGTGAATCAGTACATCTTTTAGATCTTTTTTCGGAGGTGATTTGGGCCATTCAACCGGGACTCCCACTGGTGTTACGCACACCCGTTTATACTCATCCGGAATATTCAATACCTCTTTGGTGACTGCCTCCGGAATCGAATTGGCAGAGTAAACAGTGCCATACCCCAGGGCCCGGGCGGCCAGCATTAAATTTTGCGCGGCAAGGGCGCCGCCAATAAAGTCATTGATGGGATTACGTGTCTTAGTAGAGGCCACCACCACTACATAAACCGGAGCTGACAAAAAATCACTAAAGTATTGTCGAGCCCTCTCTCCCGTTCTCTTGATGCAGGCCTCCTTGATTTGGTCCAGGACTTTCCGCTCACGAATCACCACAAATTTCCAGGCTTGCCGGTTGCGGGGTGAAGGGGCATAATTGGCAGCTGACAGTATTCTTTTAAGATGTTCTTCCGGAACCGGGGTTGATTTAAACTTGCGCACGGAGCGGCGCCGTTTAATGGCGCCAAAGATATCAAGACACGGTTCTTTGCCAGGCATATCAGCATTCTTGGCCAGCAGTCCCAATCCCAGGGGCAGGCTGGCTCCAAAAATAGTGCCCCTCTTAATAAAATTCCGACGATTAATTTTCATGATTTTCACCTCACATCACCTTTTTTTATTTATTGATACGCCTTTAAGCGGCAAATAGATCAATTTGAATAAAACTTAAAATATTTTTTTACTTGACTTTTTTTTTGCGGTTATCTAAAACTAAATTGGTTATATATTTCATAAAAAATGTCTCATCGTTAAAAGGAGGATCCCATGAGCTTGAAACGTACCGCTATATTCCTTTATATATTGTTGCTTTTACAGGTGTTGGTCTTTAGCTATGAATTACCCAAAATCACCGACAAATCAAAAACCTGCGTTGAATGCCATAAAAAAGTGAGCACCTCTATTTACCAGGAATGGGGGCGGAGTAAACATTATGGCGCCAACATCGGCTGTTATGAATGTCATAAAGCCGAAAAGATGGGCAAGGGCACCTACCGCCACGATGTGAAGGACGACAATGGCAAATTAATAAAAGGTGAGTATATAAAAGTGGTGGTATCACCCAAAGACTGCGCCCGCTGCCACTCCAAAGAGGTGGAAGAGTTCACCTCTTCCCACCATGCCAAGGCCGGACGAATCATGGGCTCCCTGGATAATGTGCTTGCCGAAGTGGTAGAAGGCAATCGCGCCTATAAAACCGAAGGCTCTCCTACCGGTGAATCCGCCGCTGCAGTCAACGGCTGCTGGCAATGCCACGGTTCACAGGTAAAAGTATTAAAAAACGGCAAACTCGATCCAGCCACATGGCCCAACACCGGTATGGGCCGCATCAATCCTGATGGTTCAGAGGGAAGTTGTACCGCCTGTCACAGCCGCCATCAATTCTCCATCGAGGTGGCGCGGAATCCTGAAAATTGCGGCCGCTGCCACATGGGACCGGATCACCCCCAAATTGAAATTTTTAACGAATCAAAACACGGCATTGCCTTTAGAGCAAATATTAATAAAATGAACCTTGACCAATCCAAATGGATTGTG
>CBFDCH010000563.1:0-2465 GCA_965603235.1 uncultured bacterium
GTGTGCTCCGGCGCCTGCTGGGAGGAGGCCTGGAGAAGGCCAAACCGGATAGCCGCAGGGAGGTGGTGACCCAACACTCCTTGACCGAGGAGGCCAAACACGCCACACGCATCCTGCTGGCCGAAGACAACCCGTTAAATCTAAAACTGGCAAAATTCATGCTGGAAAAGGCGGGTTACCAATTGGTCATTGCCAACAATGGTCAGGAAGCCCTGGATATCTATACTGCCAATCCCAAAGATTTTGATTTAATTTTTATGGACATCAACATGCCGGAAATGGACGGCCGGGAAGCTACCAGGCAGATCAGGGCCAAGGGTCATCATGACATCCCCATTATAGCCATGACAGCCGACGTGATGAAAGAGGACCGTGACATGTGTTTTGAATGCGGAATGAACGACTATATAGCCAAACCCATCAAGCGTGAAACGGTTTTCAAAATGGTGCAGAAATGGGCCCTGGATAAAGACTAAATCCAAAGCTCCGTTTACAGTTTTAAATCAAAAAAGTCAGGGCCAATCCATTGACCAGGATTTATTTTTATTACATAATATGGGTGGGATGATAGAGGTAAATTAAGGTGACACTCCACCTGCAGAAAAAACCTGGGCTTGGGATCATTGTGATACTGGTTTTTTTATCACTGACGATTTCAGCCCAGAACCATAATATCCGCTTTCAACACCTCTCCCTGCAGCATGGTCTATCTCAAAGTTCGATCAATTGCATGTTAATCGATTACCGTGGATTTGTCTGGTTTGGTACCCAGGATGGTCTCAATCGCTACGACGGTTATACCTTCAAGGTATACAAACACGATCCATTGGAGGACAATTCCCTCTCTAACAGCTATATCCTTTCAATGATGGAAGATCAATCCGGTACCATGTGGATCGGCACGGAGATGGGCTTAAACAGTTATGACTCCAAGCAGGAGGCCTTTACTCATCATCTTGACAATCCTGAAAGCCGTCAGGAGCTTAGTCGGCTGCGAATCCAATCACTGTACGAGGCCCCCACAATGCCCGGCATCCTGTGGATCGGCACAGAAGGGGGCCTGCTGCGTTACAATATAAAAACCAAGAAGAGGACCCTTTTTAAGCACAATCCGCAACAGCCGGAATCAATCATACACAACAACATCAATCTTATCATTGAAATTTCCAGTCAGCCAGGTATCCTCTGGATTGGTACTCAAGTTGGACTGGACAAATTGGATATGAAAACAACAACAATCAAGCACCTTCCCCCGGCCCTGCTGATCAAAAATATGCTGCTGCAAAAAAGCATCCGCTGCATCTATGAATCTCCATCCCTGGCCAGTATGGTTTGGCTGGGTACAGAAAATGGCTTATGTCAATGGGATTTACAAACCGATCAAATAACCAGTTATACCCACAATCCTGATAATTCTTCCAGTTTGAGCCACAACCATGTTCGTACAATTTTTGAATCAAGGCAGGAAGCTGGTTATCTCTGGATCGGCACTTTTGGTGGAGGATTAAACCAGCTGGACCCCACCAACAGTCAATTTATTAATTGGCAGAATGAACCCGGCAATGCCGATAGTATAAGTGATAATTTTGTTTTGAATTTATTGGAGGACAAAGCTGGCGTTTTCTGGATTGGTACCGAGGGTGGGGCAATTAACAAGGTGAGCCTGGCAACTAAAAATTTCTCCCTCCTCAACCATAAACCAAATGATGCCAATAGTTTGAACAGCAACCATATTAGATCCATATGCCAATCCTCGATGGAACCAGGTGTCTTGTGGATTGGCACCTATGGCGGTTTAAACAAATTGAACAGGAATACCAATCGTTTTACACATTATGTTCATGACCGCCGCAATACCCGCAGCCTGAGCAGCAATTTAATCCGCACCGTGTTGGAAGACCGCTATGGTAATTTATGGATCGGCACCTATGATGGAGGTTTAAACCGGTTTGACAGGGAACTGGAACAGTTTTTTCATTATAAATTTGAAGCGGACAATCCAGACAGCCTGAGCCACAACTATGTGCGTACTCTATTTGAGGATCATCAAGGCTATCTTTGGATTGGCACGGTAGGCGGCGGACTGAATCTGATGGATAAAAAGAGCGGGCGTTTTACACGCTTTTCCCACTCCCCTGACAAACCAAATTCTCTAAGCAGCAATCGCGTATATTCCATTACCCAGGATAAGGGGAGGACATACTGGCTGGGGACTGCCAGTGGTTTAAATCAATTTTCCGGTATTAAGGAGACATTTTCCAGCTACCAGAACCGCCCAAAGGATTTTAATAGTTTGAGCAACAATCTGGTGATGTGTGTTTACATTGATCAATCCGATAATATTTGGTGTGGTACTTATGGCGGTGGTTTGAATCGCATACATAAAGAGAGTGGAACCTTCATCAGGTACACCGAGAAGGAGGGATTACCCAATGATGTCATTTACGGGATTCTTGAAGATGTAA
>CBFDCH010000564.1:0-2458 GCA_965603235.1 uncultured bacterium
CCTCAATTTTAATACCTTTGGGAACCACATCCTTGATAACCCTAGACACAAGATTGGCAAAGGAAAAGTGGTGTATGGTCATATCCTTTATGGTTGAGAGAAAATTAATGTCATTGATCAGGGTTTCAATTCTCCGGATCGCTTCATTCACAGCTTTGATCCTTTTAATGTTTGGCAGATTGATATTCTGATCGGATTCCATCATCTGAATATTTCCGGAGATTATGGCCATGGGATTGTTGATCTCATGGGCAATGGCATTCACCAGGTTGTTCACAGTGTTTATGTTTTTAACCCGGTTTAATTTTTCTTCCTGATCTTTGATATTCTCAAGAGCCTGCTGAAGTTCATGTGTTCGCTCCGCTACCATTTCCTCGAGATTTTCACTATACCGGCCGATAGAGCCGATCTGCTCATTCAGTTTGTCAGCCATAATATTGAAGGAATGGGCCAGAGCTCCAACCTCATCCCTTGTTTTTATTTCTGAACGGACAGAATAGTCTCCCTGAGACATCTTTTCAACCATTGCGCTTAATCCTCTGAGCGGATGAACAATCCTACCAGAGAAGATGGTAATGGTTATTGTTAACGCCAAAAATAACAACCCACTGAACAAGATTAACCGGAAAGTTATGCCGGACAATGCGGATTCCATCTTTTCCTTGGATACACCGATAATCAAAAAACCCAAAGGTTTCGCCACCTGTGGAACTCTGACCGGAAATAAATACTGGGTATATTCATGTCCATTAAATTCCAATATTTTGGTTTCGAACTCTGTTTTGCCGGTAATAGTCGATTGCAATTGCAGGGACTCCAATTGAATACTCTTCAAGTGTTGAAAGGCAACATTGGGGGTCTGGTTGTCATAAACAATCAGGTAGTCAAACTCATCTATAATCACTGATTCCACAATATTTTTAAGACGATTGTAATCCTGATTGAATAAAGAGGTTTGCAGAGATAAACTAACATTGTTGCCCAGAATAATAATGGTATTTTCCAATTCGTTTTTAGAATATTTCCTGAGAAACAGGTTGGAAAGCAGGACAAATACAAGCAGGATAATCAGGGTAGTAATGACCAGGCTTAGAACAAGCTTTTTCTTAATTCCGTGTTTCAATATCAAATTCCTCAAATGGCAGGGTTAAAAATGTATCAATGCTTACATTTTTTACCTTCTTTTTATATCCCAGCAAACACATGTAATTCAATATCGGCACAACATATGCCTCATCCTGAGCGATCGTTTCCAATTGGGCAAGAATTTTTAATCTTTTGAATTCACTGGGTTCATTTCTATATTTACTCAACAATTCGATTGTTCTGGGATTTTGGTAACCCATTGGATTCAAATCTCCACTCAGATACATCAAACTTTCATAAAAATGGAAAGAATTTGGAAGATCCACCATATAATAAAATGCGGTTAAATCAAAGTCACCATCGCGTAATCGGGGTGTTAAGGTTGGCCAATTTTCATGATTTAATTCTAAATTGATGTTATATTGTTTCAAACTTTCCTTTAAATCTGAAAAAAGTGACCGCCTGATACCGGAATCGACATAAAAACAACGGATGTCAATTTTTTGTTTAGGCATCAGGAGTGACAAATCCTCCGGCTGAAAGGATGGAAATATGAAATAACCAGTCAGGCCGTAAGGCAGAATTTTGTTGGCTCTGGTAGCGAAATTCCAATTTTCCCGTTTAGAAAAATCGGTTTGCACAAGATAATTTTTTAAAAAAGTACGATATTCTTTATTTTTAAAAATCCCTTGATTGGGATTGAGTAGAAACAAAAAATGTCCGGACAAAGGGGTTTTAAAATATTGGTACTCGTAGTCTGACTCAGGGGTGTTAAAATGATAATTATACAAGAACAGGTCCGGTTCACCCTTTTTTATGGAAGCATCCAGCAGGTCGCGTGTCTCATAAAAACAAAAGGTGACTTTCTCCAGTTTTGAGTGGTTGCCAATATAATAGGGATTCTTTTTAATTGTAACCGCAACATGATCCGCTTTTTTTTCTTCCTTCTCAAGAATATATGCTCCAGAAAATATTTTTTTTCCCCGGGTCCATCCCCTGGGGATAACTGCCAAACTGGAGTTGCTTAAATAATTGCTGAATTCAACAACAGGTGAATTGAAAATAATTTGGAAGCTTGTTGGAGTGAGGACTTTAATCCCTGGACAATCGGGGCACTCACCAGAAAAGAACTTTTCACCTCCCTCAATCAGTCTGTAAAAAGGATTTGGGATCAGCTTGTATTTTATACAATTCTTAATGGACCAAACCACATCCGCAGCTGTAATGGGTTGTCCATTAGAAAATTTAAGCTTCTTTTTAAGATAGAAAACAATCTTATTCCCGTTTTTCTCCTCCCGTTCAATTAGAAAGGGATGGGGTTTTAAGTTTTGATCCATTTTGTAAAGGCGGCGATGGAGGCTTTGAGTTTCTT
>CBFDCH010000565.1:0-2456 GCA_965603235.1 uncultured bacterium
TTGTATTTGGTCCGACAATATTGCGTCAGTACAGCCTTAATACTATCCTGTTGATCCTATCAGGAACCACAATTCTTGTTGCCTCTCTGATTGCCCTCAAGCAAAACAATCTGAAACGGCGATTGGCTTACTCCACAATTGGCCATCTTTCATACATTGTGCTTGGAGCGGCCCTATTAACTCAGGGAGGATTTACCGGCGGCATACTGCATATTGCTTTTCATGCCACCATGAAAATTACCCTCTTTTTCTGCGCGGGGGCGATTTACGTCAACCTGCACAGGGAAAACATCAGTGAGTTGAATGGGATTGGCAAAGCCATGCCATGGACAATGGGCGCCTTTACAATCGCTTCCATTGGTCTGTGCGGCATCCCGCCGGTCAATGGATTTATCAGCAAATGGTTTCTCGGTTTTGGATCTTTGCAGGCCGATCTGATAATACCCCTAATCATTCTGGTATTGAGTGGGTTACTCAACGCTGCCTATTTTTTCCCCATCATCCACCGGGCCTTCTTCAGAAAACCTGAAGGGCTAGAGGGGAAAGGTGAGGCCTCACCCTTTATGGTGGTCCCCATAGTCATCACCGCCATCCTCTCACTTGTTTTTGGTATATTTCCGGACCTCTTTTTCAAATTTTTTCATCTGGCAACTAAAATTGCAGGTAGCATTGTTGGAGGAGGTGGCTGATGAAAAAGTGGCGCTGGATTGTTTTATTCGGACTCACCGTTGTATCGTTTATCATTGAAAAATTTTTCATGCACCATGACCCCAAACACCACTACTGGTGGAATGATATCCCGGGATTTTTTATTCTCTTTGGCTTCATCGGATGTATTGTCCTGATAATTGTTGCCAAATTTATTGGCAAGAAACTACTACAAAAAAACGAGGATTACTACGATGCTGAATAATTTGGTCATTCCTCCGGTTTTTATTATGATGGCAGGGGCCATACTACTACCTCTACTCAGTAAAAAGTATTCTGCAACAATTCGCTCAAGTACCTTCATCCTCTTCCCCCTGGCAGCCCTGATGATAATTATTTACTATCCGAACGGAACCACACTGACCGCTAAAGTCATGAATTACACCCTGGTTCTTTTTAAAATAGATCCCTTAAGCAGGATTTTTGGTATTATCTTTACATTTATTGCTGTTTGTGGTGGCATATATGCTTATCACATAAAGGATACCGGGCAGCAGGTGGCCACCCTTTTATATGCCGGTGGTGCCATTGGAGTAACCTTTGCCGGCGATTTTTTTACCCTTTTTATTTTTTGGGAATTTATGGCTGTAACCTCAACCTACCTTGTATGGGCCCGCCGGACAAAGGAGTCTCAAAAAGCCGGTTTCCGCTACCTACTGTACCATGTTCTGGGGGGCGGTTTGTTATTTACCGGTATACTTATGCATTTGGCAAAAACAGGCAGTATTTCCATTACCCGGCTAGCCGCCGATGGAGCAGCCTCCTCATGGCTAATATTGCTGGGTGTGGCGGTGAACGCGGCTATTCCACCTCTATCAGCCTGGCTGTCTGATGCTTACCCCAAAGCCACAGTTACCGGTGCGGTTTTTATGAGCGCCTTTACTACAAAATCAGCAGTATACTTACTGGTCAGGGTTTTCCCTGGCTGGGAAATACTGCTTTTTGTTGGTGTGATTATGACCCTTTACGGAGTGTTTTTTGCAGTCCTGGCCAACGACATCCGCGGTATTCTGGCCTACCATATTATCAGTCAGGTGGGATACATGGTAGCCGGAGTGGGAATTGGTACTAATTTATCTTTAAATGGGACCACAGCGCACGCCTTCTGCCATATTCTCTACAAGGCCCTGTTATTTATGGGCGCAGGGGTTGTGTTACATACAACCGGAAAAAGTAAATTGAGCGACCTGGGAGGGTTGGCAGTAAAACAACGCCTAACCATGTGGCTATACATGATTGGAGCCTTTTCCATCTCCGGATTTCCTCTTTTTAACGGCTTTATCAGCAAGTCCATGGTTATATCAGCTGCCGGGGAATCCCACTATGAAATCTGCATGTTACTGCTAATCTTGGCTTCAATTGGCACATTTTTATCCCTGGGATTAAAACTTCCTTATTTCACATGGTTCAGTAAAGACCGGGGATTAAAACCCACCCCGCCTCCCAAAAACATGCATTATGGAATGGGAGTGGTTGCTTTCTGCTGTTTTTTACTGGGAGTTGCCCCAAAATTACTCTATAATATTCTGCCTTTTCCTGTACACTTTGAACCGTATACCATACCTCACCTGGTGGAAACAGTGCAAATATTGATCTTTACTTTTATTGGATTCTGGTTGTTAAGGATCAAGCTGGCCGGTAAAGCAAAAATCACACTCGACACTGACTGGTTCTACCGTAAACCGGTTAAGGTGGCCAGAGTTCTTTTTGTCTATTCAGTAGACAATTTTTTTAATAGAGTTGAAGAA
>CBFDCH010000566.1:0-2456 GCA_965603235.1 uncultured bacterium
ACATGCTGCTGGTTATATACGCCTGCAAATCGGTCTGTGTGTTAAGACGATTTACAGCGGCCATAAAGAATGTGTATTCCAATATTGAGAAAATAAGCCTATCCTGGCTGCGGTTTGTCCTTTTTGGCTTCGGAGTCATCTGGCTGATGATTATTGTCAATTGCCTGGTGCGCATATTTTGGAAAACCCCCATCCCTCATCTGAACGATATTATATCCGCAGCAAACTTTGTTGTGTCAATCATTATTATTTACTATGGATTGACCCAGCCTAAACTATTCACGGAGATTGAGTCACAATGCAAATATATGGGGTCAACCCTCACCTCCGAGAATGCCCAGCTCTATGCCAACCGGTTGAAGGAATATATGAACACGGAAAAACCTCACCTTACCCCCTCTTTAACAATCAATAAACTCTCAGAGAAATTGGCGATTCCAGCCAAACACCTTTCCCAGCTGGTTAATGAAAAGTTCCAGCAAAACTTTTTCGATTTTGTAAACGGATATCGCATAGAGGAAGCCAAAAGACATCTTGCCACAAGGAGTCGCAGAAACCTCAATATTTCACAAATTATCTATGAAGTGGGTTTCAATTCCAAAGCCGCCTTTAACAGGGCCTTCTCCAAGCAGGTGGGCATGAGTCCCAAAGAATTCAAAAAGCAAACCCAAAATCAGCAACCAAGCACCCACTAAAACCTTCCATTTAAAAAAAAACTAAAAAAAAAGTCTCACTTCAGGATATGAGGCGTATAAATTTTTATTTACATTATTATAGGATTGAAAGCGTTTTGACAATAATAACAAGGAGGAAGTTATGAAAACAACAGAAAACAATCAGGCCAGTCGCCGGAGTTTTTTAACCCATGCGGTGCCTCTCTGCGCCCTGACATGCCTTGGTTCGAGCGTGATGTTTGGCAAATCCTCAAAATGTAGCGCATCCCTTTTAGATAAGGAGAAGCATAAGTTTGACCGGGAATTGCCAGGACCGAAACTAACCTACCGCCGATTGGTAGCTTTCCAAAGCAGGAGTTATATTGAATTTGCCAGGTTTATGCAGAAAGAAATCGGCAAGGAAAAAGTGATTGAGTTGATTAAGAAGCAAACAGATCAAAGGATGCTCCAACGGGCGAAAAAAGATCTTAAACGGCTTGGGAAATCCGACTTTAAATCCTACATCAGTATATTCAGAGATCCAAGAATGCTGGCCAGTTTAAATATGGAAATTATTCAGGATACTGATAAAGTGTTTGAGATCAAGGTTACGGATTGCCTTGCCGCTGAATCGTTCATGCCTCACAAAGCCGGAGATATCGGTTTTGCCACAGTTTGCTGGGGCGATTACCTCTGGGCTTCGGGATTTAATCCCAAAATCAAATTGGTGCGGGATAAAACAATCATGCAGGGTCATGGTTATTGCAATCACAAGTATATGTGGACCGGATGATCGAAGTAAGGAACAGGCGAGAAAAATTTCTCAGATCCCCCCAATCCCCTTAGTAAGGGGGGAATTTCGCCCATGGCTTCGCTTTATGAAAATTATCATTTTCGTTAACCCGCTGGGTAAGTCACACGTTATAGTGGTAGGAAAGACATTGAACAGGAGTATAAAATGAGAAAAATTTTAATAATAGTACTACTATTGATTATTTTGTTTACCCTGGGAATTTATGGAGAAAAAATAGCAACTCTACCAGAGCTGACAAAACCAGAGAGTATCACCATGGATAAGGATGAATTGGTTGCTGTTGAGGGAGCAACAATTTTTGTTTATTCCACCAGGGATTTTAAATTATTGAGGAAATTCGGTAAACAGGGCCAGGGACCGGGTGAATTGACAGCTGCACCCAATTATTCAAATAAAATTTCTCTTTTCCCGGATCATATCCTGGTGGAAAGTCTCAATAAATTGGTCTATTTTTCCCGGGAAGGTAAATTATTGAAGGAAATAAAGAAAACCCGGTTTAACATGATTCAAACAATGCCTCTGGGTGACAATTTTGTAGTGAATAAAATGGATTTTAACCAAAAGGAAAAAAAAGTATTTCACTGCATAGCTTTACACAACGCCGAACTGAAGGAAATCAGGGAACTCTACCGCATGGATTTCATGCAGCAGGGGCAGCCCCCCAACGGAGTCATAGATATGCTTTTTGATTACCCTGCAGTCAGAATATATAATGGAAAAATTTTCATTGAGCAAAGCGCGCACGGATTTATTATTGAAATATTCAATAGTGATGGAAAGAAATTGAACCGCATTCAAAAGAATTACCAGAAAATAAAAGTAACTCAAAAATACAAGGATGAAGTGTTCAGCAGGTTAAAGGGGGACCGGTTGATTAAACTGATGGGAGGATGGCAGAATTTTAAAAAATTATTTAAACTGCATTTCCCTGATGCTTTTCCCCCGATTCAGGGATTTGATGTATCGCAGGATAAGATTTTTGTACAAAC
>CBFDCH010000567.1:0-2456 GCA_965603235.1 uncultured bacterium
TACCGATTTTATCTACTGAATTATCGATGTTCGATGCCTGTGGAATTTTATTTTCCAACGGTATAAAGGGAATCCCCATTAAAAAATAACTACCAATATAAAAGAAAAAGGATAGATGAAATCCAATATAATCTTTGAAAAAGAGTTTACGGTTGAAGGAGGTGATTTTATCAATGGAGGAGACGCCTCCTGCCAGATAGGAAATATATTAAAAGATGTGGGGATTTCACCCGATATTATCCTTCGTCTTACTGTTGCAGCTTATGAGGCAGAGATGAATGCTGTCATATACGCCCGGAGGGGTATCATGTACTTTCGTGTGAGCACCGATAAAATCTCATTAAAAATCGAAGATGAGGGAAAAGGGATCGAAGATATTGAACAGGCAATGGAGGAAGGTTATTCCACTGCAACCGCTGAGATAAGAGAAATGGGATTCGGGGCCGGTATGGGGCTTCCGAATATGAAAAGGAATGCCGATATTTTCAATATAAGCTCCGAGGTTGGAAAGGGCACCAAAGTTGAAATTATCGTCAACTTACCCGGGAAAAATGGCTGAAAAAAAACGATTCCACTCAATCAAGATCGACAAAAATAAATGCATCGGTTGTGTAACCTGTATGAAAGCCTGTCCCCAAAAAGCAATAAGGATCGGGAAAGACAGGAAAGCAAGAATTAATTACAGGATATGTATCGAATGCGCCGAATGTCTCCGGGTCTGTCCCCATAACGCAGTGGTTCCCATTACAACCAAAACATCCGATCTTGATAAATTTAAATATAAAGTTGCCCTTCCTTCCCCGGTTCTTTTTTCACAATTCGGGCAGCATATCATGCCCGAGGAAATTCTTTCGGTTTTAAAGGAGGTAGGCTTTGACTATGTAAAAGATGCAACAGTAATGTGTGAAATGGCCAGTAAAGTTATGGAAGAATATCTTGAAGAACACAAATTGCCGGCACCTATCATTTCCTCCACATGCCCGGTGGTGGTTCGGTTAATCCAGGGATTATTCCCTGCCCTTTGCGATTTAATTATCCCGATTGAAGCGCCGCGGGAGATTGCTGCCAGGGGTCTGCGTGAAGAAATTTCCAGGAGAGATAACATCCCGGCAGAAGATATTGGAATTTTCCATATTACTCCCTGTGCTGCAAAAATGGTCTCCATCAATTACCCCGAATCCATGGAAAAATCATACCTTAACGGGGCAATCTCAATACGGGAAATCTATAATATGATGATGATGAAACTGAAAAAATCCGGGCTCCGGCCAAAGCTGCAAACCAATATTCATGTTCAAGATCAAATCAGCGGGATTGGAATCGGCTGGGCACTCCCAGACGGCCAGGTCAGGAGTGTAAAACATCATTCAGTCTCAGTATCAGGTATACATGATACCATTAAAATTCTTCAAGATGTAGAGGCTGGCAAATTAAAAAATATTAAATACCTTGAATGTCATACCTGTCCCGATGGTTGTGTGGGTGGTCCGCTTACCGTGGAAAACAGATTTGTGGCTAAAAGTAATGTTCTCATGCTTATCCGGAAGTACCATGACAAAAAATTTGTTGATGATTATACAGCAAAAAAATTATATAAAGAGGGACTCTTTTTTTTTAAAAGCAAAGTAAAGCCAAAACCTTTCCCCCCGCTGGATAAAAACCGGGCTAGGGCGCTCAAAAAACTCAAACTGAAAGAAGAGATCATAAAAAAACTCCCGGGTGATAACTGCGGCGTATGTGGAGCTCCCGATTGTAAAACATTGGCCGATGAGATTGTCCGTAATAAGGCAAAATTAACGGATTGTCGATTTTTCAAAAGGGGGACTTGAGACCCCAACCAAAAGGAAGGTAAATCATGAAAACAACACAAATAAAACTCCTAAACATTGTAAAATCCTTCAATCTCCAGGTGGTTTGTGGAGAAGATTTTTTGGATAGAGAGATCAATGGAGGTTATGCCAGCGATCTTTTAAGTGATGTAATGGCTAATACAAAAAAAGGCGATATCTGGGTCACCCGCCAGGCACATCCCAATATTGTTGCGGTTGCCGTATTAAGGATGCTATCGGGTATCATCATTGTCAATAACCGCAAACCGGAGGAGGAGACCGTAAAAAAGGCAGCCGATGAGAAATTAGTGATTATGACCAGCGAGCTCCCTGCCTTTGAACTGGTGGGCAGGCTCTATCAATTCGGTATAAGTGGGTTGCATGAATAATGTTGAAATACTTTCGCGGCGATTTACATATACACACATGTTTATCACCCTGCGCCGATTTAACAATGTCACCCAAACGAATCATTGAAAAAGCAATGGAGAGGAAACTCGATATTATAGGGATATGCGATCACAATTCAGCGGAAAATGTCCGGGCAGCAGCAGCCGCCGGCTCCAACAGCGAAATAATGGTATTGCCCGGGATGGAAGTAACCACAGTCGAGGAAGTTCATATTAT
>CBFDCH010000568.1:0-2455 GCA_965603235.1 uncultured bacterium
GTCTGACCAATTCTTTAATGATAAAATAATCCGCGTCCCGTCCCTGGTAATAGCGGCCAAAATTTAAAACAGCGGCGTCATTAAAAGCCCGCGAGATTTGATTGGGCCGTATTCCACACATGGTATGTGAACTGCCAATGATCGCCATATCAATTGTTTTTTGCGGTTCAAATAGAATCGTTTGCCTGATCCACTGCCATTTACTCTGGCCGATGTTCAAGCGAAAATAGCTGGACTGGGTTAAAATCCCTCCCCAGAAAAACAAAAAGAGCAATAGCAAAACAATTTTTATGGTCTTATTATTCCAAAACTTTTTTTTTCCACAAATGGCAAATACTCCCAAGAATATGTAATGTCTCATTTTATAGAAAAAACATTTTTTAATCAATGATGCTTCAACACCGACCCATTGGATTCAGGGTTGAGGGATCAGTAATATGAAAACCGTTCGAAAAAGGGCGAGCCTTGCCCTTAGGTTTGAGCTTTTTTGAGCATTTTTCTGGCCTCCGAGTCATTGGGTTTAATTTCTAATGCCTTTTTGAGTGTTTTTATGGCTTTGTCATTTTGTTTTGCGGATAAATATATCCTGGCCAAAAGCATCCAGCCTGCGAATGACTGAGGATAATCACGCAGGTTTTGCTGCAGCAAACGTGTTGCCAGCAAATACTGTTTCCGCTGAATTAGATAGGCGCCCAATTGGTTGAGTGTATGTTCAGTTGATAGATGTGCTGTTTCCGGATCATTTTTAAATTTAAAATAGCGCAGAAAGGCTTGGTCTGTTTTTCTATGAATGAGTAATTGCAGTAACTGACCGTACAGGGTTGGTATCTGGGAATAATTTTTTATGATCTCCATGGCCGGGTCTTTACCCTCTAAAAAATCGATCGATGATGGGTCTGTGGAAAACGCTGGTGCAATCCAGAGCCGGTTTTCTTTGACAGTCCATCCCCTCCAGTATATGGATGATAGGCGTAATGTTAATCCACTATTGGGCAGATGGAATTTGCGTGAATCTCCATAGTGACTGGGTGAGGATCCTGTGGGCTCTCCAATAAACAGGGTGTTGGTCCACTGTTCAAGTTGACTTGCCAGGTTCATGGCTGCAGAAAATGTCTTGCGGCCGATGATGGTGAATAATTTGCCGTACTTGTTGATGTTGGGGGAGCGCAGGATGGCCAGGATTAAAGACCGGTTCAGGTAATTGTTTCCACCCGTGTTGTGACGGATATCCAGGACCAGCCGATTCACAGAGTTTTTTTTTGTAAAATGTGAGATCCGTCGGCTAAATTGGGCCAGGGTTTCCTCTTTTTTATCATTTATCCGGTTGACCTGTACATAGAGAATGCCTTTTTCGGGAAGGAATCTCATCCAAAAGGAATTGTCTGGCTGCTGTAAATACAACGGTTTGCTGGAGAGGGTATCTTCGAGTGTGGTCCACTTGGTTTTGTCTTGAGGGTCGGGTAGCTTCATAACCACGGTGGTGGAATCCTGTGGTGTTGTTTGCAGCTTCAGTGACACCTGATGGGGGCTGCCAATCACCTTTAGGGCAGCCAAAACTTTGGGTATGGTAGCCAAGTAAGGCGCCCATACCAGATCCCACATGGTATTGTCCTTGTGGATAACACTCTTCAGTATCTGCAGGACTTTTCTGGCGCGGGTGTTATCAAAGGCGGTCACTTTTTTGCCCAGTAGATGTTTGTATTTCTCCCTGGCTGCTGTGATAAACAGTCCATCCGAAAAATATTCGAATTTAACCGGCAGTTGATGAAAGGGATGGATCGGGGACATTGAATTGGATGAGGGATTGTGAGACTGAACGGTTTCGCTCTCTGCAATAGGCAGGGAAAGGCGGCTGTGACCGTCTCCGATAATGGCTACGATCCGGGCCATTTCCACAATAATCTCGTAATCTTTAAGCTGGGGGATTTGCTTACGGAGCCTTTGTACGGCCTTGCTAAAACCTCCAGCCGTTACTTTGTGGAATGGGTAGCGGTGCTTTTTTATGATGGTTTGCTCGATAAACTCAAGATCCTCCAGCCATTGCTGTTTGGTAAGTGCCTGTTGACCGTAAAGCCGGGAGATGGGCTGCAGGTTAATAAAAAGAAAAACCGCAATCATGATGCGGAATAAATATTTACTGTTGCTTTTTGACTTATCCATACATTTATTCTAGCATGCCTTCAGCAATTTACGAAAAAGGGGCGTTGATATATCAGATTTTATGTTTTATAATCATATATGAGCAAAAAAGAGGAATCCAAACAATCATCCATTTCCCGGCGATCTTTTTTTAAGATTGGCGGCTTGTCTGTGGCTGCCTATGGAGCAGTTTCCAGTTTGCTGGGGTCTGAGCAGAAACCCACCCCCGTACTGGCAGAGATTAAAAAGAAAGTACAGAAAATTAAACCCCTTACCACGACTGATTATGGGCAGCGAATTGAAGAAGCCACCCGTT
>CBFDCH010000569.1:0-2454 GCA_965603235.1 uncultured bacterium
TTTGATGGCCGTGGTGATATCATGAAGCCCGTCATGGGTGTTGCGTACGATCGGCAGCAGGCTGTAGAGAAACAGGGCCATCAGGGCCGGCGGGCCGCCGATTCCCAGGAGGGGAATCATAAAAACCAGCAGGGCCAAAGAGGGTAGGGTCTGGATAATCCCCACCACACCCAGGATGAGTTGACCGGTTTTTGGCAATTTGGCTGCAACAATCCCCAGGGGCAGTGCAACCAAAATGGCGGCAGTCAGGGAGATGAATACCAGTAGCAGGTGTTCACCTGTATGTTTGAGCAGTCTGGAAAGGGTGGTCTCTTTGTTGGTCTCAACTTTAAGATTGAAGCTGGCAGCCAGGAAATCTGCGGCCACCTTGTTTTCTGGAATTTTATCCAATTTGGAACGGGCATTCATACGGGTCATCTGCACTTCATCAATGGCCCCTTCCATCTGCTGCAGAGCGGTGATCAGGCCAGGGAACCTTTTCTTCAAATCCTGGCGATAGATGAAAACCGCCTGGTATTGCTGAAAGTAGTTGAAATCATCATCCAGCCGTTTGATACCATAGTATTGGATTTCAGCGTCAGTGGAATAGAGGTCAATGGCGTCAATCGTGCCATTTTCCAATCCCCGGTAGGCAAGATCGTGATCAATGCCGCGAACATTCTGCTGGGGCAGGCCGTAAAAATACTTCAATCCGGGCCAGCCATCCTCCCGATCCATAAATTCATTGCTAAAGGCAAGTCTCAATTCAGGGAAAAATTTTAAATCAGATATTTGTACAATATTTAATCTGGCAGCCAGTGTATCCCGCATGCCAATAATGTAGGAGTTATTAAATCCCAGTGGGCGGGTCATTCCTATGCCCTTTTTCTTAAGGTGTGCAGCAACAGCCTTGTAACCCCTGATCCGTTTGCCGGCCAGGATTTCTTCACTTATGGTCCCGGTATATTCAGGATAAATGTCAATGTCGCCCTTTACCAGTGCGTTCCAGAGAATCCGTGTACCACCCAACTGGCGGCGATGTACGACTTTCTGGCCGCTTTTTTGAATAATATGGAAAATAATTTCACCGAGGATAACCGATTCGGTAAATTTTTTTGAGCCAACCGTTATCCTGGTGTCAGCTTTTAAGGGCAGTGTAAAGAGGGCAATTAATACGGCAGCCAGGAGGATGAGGGGCAGGCTTCTCGGTACAGGCTTCATTGACCCTTCCTTAACATGGCTTCCAAAGGACTGCGCTGGGAATTGATAAAATCGGTCACAAAGGGGTCGGCCGGTGAGCGGACCAGTTGAGAAGGGGGTGCGGCTTGAACAATTTTTCCGTCCCTCAGCAGCACGATACAGTCGCCGAAATAGCTGGCCTCTCCCATATCATGAGTCACAAGAATGACTGTTTTTTTCAGGGTTTGAAAAATTTTTTTGAGGTCTTGCTGCAGTTCGGAGCGAATCATGGGATCCAGGGCAGCCAGGGGTTCGTCAAACAACAGGATATCGGGATTCAGCAACAGGGCCCTCATCAGGCTTACCCGCTGACGCTGGCCGCCTGAGAGCTCGGCGGGGTAATAATCGAGCCGGTCCATTGGGAAGCGGGTGAGATCGCTCAGTTCTTTCACCCGGTATTCAATCCTATCTTTTTGCCAGCCCAGGTATTGGGCCATGAGGCTGACGTTTTTAAAGGCAGTGAGATGGGGGAATAGTCCCCCCTCCTGTATCACATAACCCATTTGCCTGCGGATATGCAGCAGATCTTTTGCAACAAGGGGAGAGCCGTCTATGGTTATTGTTCCCGCGTCGGTTTGAATCAGGCCGATGATCAGGCGTAACAGGGTTGATTTGCCGCAGCCGCTGGGGCCGATGAGTACGGTTGTCTGGGCTTTTTTCACGGTAAAGTTGATATCGTCAAGCGCGGATATCTGTACGAACCGTTTTGATACGCCGTTGAAAGTAATCATGGGTAAACTGAATTCCTTGAAAATTATAATCAAAATCCGGTAAAAAAGGAAATAATTTCCCTTGCTTCAACCTTATGAAAAATACCTGCTTTAATAAAATATTGGTATTGTTTATAATGGTCACTTGAATTCTATCTGACCATGATTGAATCTGTTTCTCATTTTATCAAAAATGTAGCCACCACTCTCTGGTCGTATCCCATGCTGATCTTTTTGACTGTGCTGGGCATATATTTTACGGTCAGATTGAAGGGGCTGCAGTTCAGCCGGTTTTTTAAGGCCGGCCGTTCCATGGTGAAGTATCGCCAGGGTCGGGGGGAGGGCAACCTGACTCCGCTGCAATCTCTTTTTTCCGCTCTTGGCGGCATTATTGGCAATGGAAATCTGGCCGGAGTGGCCACTGCCATTGCCGTGGGCGGTCCGGGTGCTGTGTTCTGGCTCTGGATATCTTCCTTTATTGCCATGATAATCGTTTACAGTGAAACCCTGTTGTCCATTTCTTTTC
>CBFDCH010000570.1:0-2449 GCA_965603235.1 uncultured bacterium
ATTAAATGGCAATAAAACGTTAATAATCGTTAACTTTTGGCGCCTGTCCCCAATTACTAGAAAAATTTGTACTTAATTAAAGGATCCACCTCTGCCACGAGAATCACTGGTAAAGACTTGAAAAACTAATTTTGGTGACTTAAAATAAGACCTTGAGATTTAGATAGGCGTATCGGAAAAAAAGATACCTTTAAATTAGATTGGAGGTGTATTCCTATTCCCGTATATGAAAAACTAGGTCACCCAATAGCTCTTATAATTTTTGGGGCCACGTTATTTTTCCCCATTTTAGTTGGTTTTATCACTTTAAAGAGAACCAAAAACCAAACGGATTATTTTATTGGCGGCAGGAGCATGAACAAATTTGTAGTGGCTTTGTCTGCGGTTTCATCTGGAAGATCCTCATGGTTGGTACTGGCTGTCAGCGGTATGGCTTATACACTTGGAACCGGGGCGGTCTGGGCTGTGGTCGGGGCTGCTGTTGCCGAAATGTTCCAATTTGTCTATATTGGCAGAAAATTGCGTATCCAAACAGAAAAATATCAATCCATTACTCTCCTCGACTTCTTTGAATCCAAATATAAAGACACCAAACATTTGATCCGCATTACCGGAGCCGTCATTATCGTTATTTTTATCACTGCCTATTTGTCTGCTCAACTCAATGCAGGCGCCAAAGCCTTAAGTACAGCCTTGAATTTCTCATTTCTCCTATCTCTGATTATTTCCGCGCTTCTGATTCTTGTGTATATGGTTTTGGGTGGATATATCGCAGTGGCTTACAACGATGTCGTTCGGGGAATTATTTTGTTAGTCGGATTGGTGATATTTCCCGTTTACGGCATAATTAAATTGGGCGGCTTGCAAATGGTCCTGGCAACTCTCGGTCAATTGAATCCAGCATACCTCGATCCATTTTCATTGGGAATCGGAGTTATTGTCGGATTTATCGGTATCGGTTTGGGATCTCCAGGCCAACCCCATATTATTGTCAGATACATGTCCATTGATGACCCGGAAAAACTTAGATCTTCCATGGTTATAGGCACATTCTGGAATGTGGTCCTGGGTTGGGGTGCGGTTTTTATCGGCCTGCTGGGAAGAGCAGTGGTTCCCCTAACAAAAAGCCTGCCCAGCAAAGATCCTGAAATGATCTATCTGGTATTATCCTCTGAATTTTTTGGGCCCGCAATGTATGGATTGTTGGTGGGGGGGATTTTTGCAGCCATTTTATCCACTGCTGACTCTCAGTTATTGGTAGTAGCTTCAACTATTGTCCGTGATATATATGAAAAAATAATAAGAAAAAATACACAAATTGAAGAAAAAGTAAAATTAAAACTGAGCCGGATAGTTGTTGTGATGACCGGAATCTTTGCATTATTATTAGCGTATGCGGCCGATGATCTCATTTTTTGGCTGGTCCTATTCGCCTGGGGAGGTCTAGGAGCTGCCTTTGGCAATGCCGTGATATTTTCTCTATATTGGAAAAAGACAACCAAGATGGGTATTTTCTCAGGGATGATTACAGGAACCTTGGTCACCATAATTTGGAAACTATTTCTTAAAAAACCAACGGGGATTTATGAACTTATTCCTGCTTTTTTTTGCTCAGCGGTGGCGATCATTATCACCAGCCTTTTAACAAAAAAGCAAAAATAACCAAAAAAATACTTTTTCCCGCCATTTAATCTTTTGATTTAATTCCTTTACCCTTCCTTCCGGACAGGTAATAGATAACCACTGAAGAAAGAATGATAGCGATTGGTAATACTATCAAAGCAAAAGTTGCTCCATTCATTGTTTTCACCTTTTTTTAGAAACCGGATCGGCTGACTCCGAGTCCCTGGTAAATTGGTCCGCCTTCTGAGTGGCCCTCTGAATCGCCTCAACCATAGCAGTTTTAAAATTGTATGTTTCCAAAACCTGGATACTCTCTACGGAAATACCTCCTGGCGTACAGGCCTCTTCCATTAAATGTGAAAGTGGAATTTTTTTGTGCTTCCAGGTTTCTATTACTCCGATAACAGTTTGATGAGCCACTTGTGTGGCCATCTCCCTTTCAAGTCCAACCATCACCCCGGCATCGATTAAAGATTGAAAAAAAAGATAAACAGAGGCGGGACTGCTTAATGCTGTTATGGCATTTATTTTTTCTTCTGAAACCTCCATTGTTTGCCCAAGTGGTGAAAAAAGTCGGTTTATTTCTTCCTTCTGACCTTCAGTGATATTGGCATTAAATGCAATAGGAATAAATCCCCAGCCAATCTGGCTTGCTGGGTTGGGCGACACCCGAACGATGGGGAGTTGCTTATTCAGACCCAAAAGAACCCTCATGGGAATCCCGGCAGCCAAGGTGATCAGTACATTTCTACTTAAAATATCAGCGGTGGCCAATTCATCAATCACCTGGCCAATCATTTGTGGACGTACATTAAAAAAAACATAA
>CBFDCH010000571.1:0-2448 GCA_965603235.1 uncultured bacterium
TGCCGATTGGATCTTTTTTGATAATTCCCTTATAATAGGCAGCCTGCTGATGCACCACCCGGTAGTCAACATCTTTTAAAGTATCCCATGGTGAGACGCGGAAGGTGGCATAAAATCCGGGGTAAACGATCTCAGATTCAGCAACGGCCTGCCACTGGTTGTTTTTTTTAATCTCCAACTGCACCTTCAGGTCGTCGTGATTGGACAGGGGATACAATTGAGCCGTTAATTTTAAAGTTCCCCGGTGAACGGTATATAGAGCAAAACATATTTTATTTTCTTTGGCAACTGCTGGAATGGCCAAACCCTGCTGATTCACCAACTCCCTGCCACCTGTTTGACAGCAGCAACATGCCAGGAAAAGAACAAAAAACAAACTCTTAATTATTCGATAAGTATTCATAGAGTTATTGTATGAGATGCAATATCTTTTGGCAAACCACACTCACTTGGCTTTAGGAGAGAGATGAAGGATCTCAAGCAGCGGATTAATTGTCAAAATGTAATTCTGAGTCTTGCCAGTTCTTTAGATAAAGTTTTATCATAGATTTTTTTGTACTGAGGGATAAGCTCCTTTTTCAGGTGTAAAAAATCGGCAAAATGATTGTCATCTCCATATCGTAGGGAAGTACACATACCTCCCAGGATATCTTCAAGGCCCTCGGCTTTTATCTGTTGACAAATTTTTTCATATATCCATCCATATTTTTGTTTGGGTCCATTTTTTGAATGTAAAGTTATGAATTTCACCAATACGCCGTATTTTTTACTGAATTGCTGAAACTTTTTATAGTATTCAATGGCATAGGGCTGGATTAAAAACTTCTTGCTTTTATCCACCTGAGATCGTTTGAATTTAACATCGGAAATAAGGTTGGTAATTTTAAAATAGGGCAGAAGTGCCAGATATGCCAGAGGTCTCTCCTTTAAATAAGCTAAAATAGTGGGGGTGAAGTATCTTTTGTTTTTAAGAGTAAAAAATGGTATCAGAAAGTTTCTGTAGGTTTTTTTTCGCCAAAAGTGATAATTGAGGATAAAAGGCGGGTGCATTAAAAAAATGGCTCTCAGGTGGGGATTTTTTTTAAAAATATTCATGGCCAGAATGTATTGTCCTGATACAAGAGTAGCGCCATTTGCGGCAAAAGAGGCCGGATGTTTAAAAGCGCTATATAATTGATTGGTCACACTATCTCCCAGTATGATATAGTTGGTGGTAAGTTTTTGCTGACATTTTTTCAAAACATAAGCCTGTTTCGCCCATTTCCCATGATGATAAATCATACGATAATTTTTAATAACAATAGGAGAGATGACAAAGTTCAGAATCAGGAAGCCAATGATCAGGAAAAAAAAAGATTTCACCGCAAATTTTGCCATCAAGTCTCCATTAGAACTGAAAATAAATAAATTGCACAGCATCAACTCGGGCATATAGTAAAATGATAAAAATTAAAAAGTAATAGGCCAGCCAGCGGATAATCAGAGGCTTTGATTTTAAAACCTCCAAACCCTGGAACCGGCGTTGACTTATATGAATTATCTCCATGATCAACAAACATACCGCTAAAATAATTAACTGGTAGGATGATACTCCCAGTTTATCGAATATATTTAGAATTGTACTAAATGGATGACCGGCCAGAAGATCAGCCCAAATTTTAGCAATGACTTCACCCACTCCTTTAAATAAATTCCTGATAATATAAATGGCCTCACCTATATTCTGAGCTCTGAAAAAGATCCATGAGAAAGAGATTAAGAAAAAAGTGGTGGCCACTTGGACCAGTTTGTGTAACCAGGGCAGGCGGTTTAACCTTATGGCCGCGACAAAACGGGATCTTAGTTTTTTGGTAAATATGCCAGTGATCAGGTAAATACCATTCAGTCCACCCCACACCACAAAGGTCCAGCTGGCTCCATGCCACAGTCCACTAATTAAAAAAGTTATAAAAAGATTGAAAATATAACGGGGGACCTTAACCCGGTTTCCCCCAAGTGGTATGTATAAATAATCCTTGAACCAAGTGGATAGAGAAATATGCCATCTTTTCCAGAATTCACCAATTGATTTTGAGTGGTAGGGGCGCCGAAAATTCTCCATCAAATCATAACCCAGGCACCGGGCAGCGCCAATGGCAATATCTGAGTAACCCGAGAAGTCACAATATATTTGGAAGGCAAAGAAGAAGGTGGCAATCAGATAATGGATGCCGGAATACGCAGATATGTTTCCATATACCTGGTCCACCACCAGGGCCAGGTTATCGGCAATGACCATTTTTTTGAAGAATCCCCACAACATCAGCCTCAGGCCACTGACGAACCTATCATAGTCGAAACTGATTTTGCGGCTGAATTGAGGTAGAAGACGGTTAGGTCTTTCAATAGGACCGGCAACGAGCTGGGGGAAAAAGGCCACGTAAAGGGCAAAAGTTACAATATTGTTTT
>CBFDCH010000572.1:0-2435 GCA_965603235.1 uncultured bacterium
CGAACTTGTTCAATGTCGTGGTTAAGATAAACCCCATTATTCCGAATTTGGACCGCAAATTAAAAAACGGCTGGATGGTACGCTTTCAGGGGAGGATCTTTTTATCTTTTCTGATACCACTTATATTTACACCCGCTGGGCCGATATACTGCCCCAGACCATTTATGAAAAAGGAACGTGGCAGATTAACAATGGATTTTTAGTGCTCAAATCAGACGGATCATTAAAAGGCGCCGATTTTCCCAAAGACCATCAATACCTGCTCTTAACCATTGATACTGATAAAAGTCCCTTCCTGATGGGCCATAGCTGGGATTTCTCTTACTTTTCAGAACATGTGGGCAAAGATCCGCTCTTTACCTTTCTCTTATGCAGTCTTGAACGGGTGAAAAAATTTGATCAAAAAGATGAAGCAGTTATAAAAAAGGAATTGATCAAAAAAGCCTGGCACCCAGACCTGTTTGACAAATAAATTTGGTGCCGCCCTTAACGCTACGCTTTGGCGGAATTTGCATAAAAAATTTGATTTTATTAGAATCTAATTGAAATATGCAGGAGGAAATATGAGAGGTATGGATATGCTTGGAGTATTACCAGTTATGTATGTTATTTATTTTATCATTCCCCTGGCCCCATTGATCTATTGGTTTTTAAAATGGCGCTCATACAGGGATCAGATGCAGCCTGATCCTGACCTGGGAAAAAAAGTAGTGGTCTATTACTTTAAAACCCTGGGATACCAGATAGCGCTTCTGGGTATCACCATGATGATTTTTGGACTGCTAAGCCGGCGGGGTGACGAACAATTAAAAGCCGGATTGGGATTTTTAATCGGTGGAGGCCTTATTTATTTATTGCTGGTAATGGCCATTTATGCCAAATTTATTGGCGACAACACCCATCTGGTTGCCAGAACCTATACCGGATTTAATGTAGTCCTGGTGGGTTTGATTTTTATAATCGGTTTTACCGCATTCTGGGTGCTCTTATTCACAGCCAGTTTTAAAGCTGCAAAACTTCCTCTCTCTGTTTTTATCGTATATGGCGCTGCCCTGATGGGTCAGGGATATTACTTTATAGGCAAACGATAACAACTCCGGGATCCAATCACATTTAAAAATAGCGCGCAGCCTTTTTGAGGGACCTTTTCAGGAAACCGTTAATTCTTAATATTTCCTGCCTGTCACTATTCTATTTAGAAATTATGTTGAATAAAAAGTTTTAAATAATTAGAATAGGACAGTGACCGGTTCTGAGACCCTGAAATAATATTTAATCAATATTTAGGAGAAATTTGAATATTAAAATTCAACAGCAACAGGAAACAACCAACAATGTTAAAGGAGGAAGTATGAATGAAATTTTGCAAAACAGCCCGTCTAAAAAGGGTTTTGGTGGGTGGTTAATCACTTTTGTAGTTATCTTTTCAGTATTGTTACCAATTTTTGCCATCAGAGGCATCAGCCAATGGGGTAGCATCTCCAGCTCTATTATGAGAAGATACTCGGGGCTAGGTACCCTCAAAGTTCTGGATATCTTTTTTGGAGTTGGACTTGCTGCATTTGGGGTATATATGGGATTTACCCTGGTAAAAAAATTGGTGCCTGCCACAGTAAAGCTTGCTGAGACATTTCTAATGACTTATGGTGCCTCATCAATAATTCTGGTCATTGTTGTTTTCTCCTTGAACCTACCGAGTTCGGTTAACAGTTATATGATAAGGTGGGTCGTAATCCGCCTGGCTGTAGCCACCGCCTTTTTCCTATATTTTAAAAAATCCAAGCGGGTCAAAGCTACTTATCTTGAGGTGAAACAAAACCTTTAGTAACCACACTGAATAGAATTCTTACCTGTGCCCTATTTTGCTTTGTTAAATATAAATTCAACAATTCCCATTGTCAAAGGATCATTGGGGGTGGGAATCTTTAATATTAAATCCCAGTGGTTTCGATTGGCAATCTCCAGGTATTTGGCGTGAGAATGACCCTGCTTTTTTAATAAGGCGATCATATAGTGGTTTTCCTCAATCCGGTCCTGAGAATCCATATCGCCGCAAATCGCAATCAGCTGTGGTGAATCCTTTTTGGCATGATAACAGGGACTGGCCTGATCAATAATCGGTGTAACCTTGTAATTGGGAATCCCCTTCTCTTTCCTGACTGTATAATGAGTGAAGGTTTGCCCGCCTATCGGAATGATACCTGCAATATCTTTAGTTTTTATGCCCAAGGCATCAAGATACTTCTCATCCATTCCCAGCATATAGGTCAAGTAACCTCCGGCTGAATGACCGGAAATAAATATTTTCTCTGGATTTCCGTCATATTTTTGAATATTTTTTTTAACCCAGGATACCGAAGCTGCTGCATCTTCGATGTAAGCCGGATATTTTGCTCGAGGAGAAAGACGGTAATTAACCACTGTCACTCCAATTC
>CBFDCH010000573.1:0-2423 GCA_965603235.1 uncultured bacterium
CTGTATCCGGGTTCAGGGAGCAGGTTAAAGAATAATCGGCCAACGAAGCACCGCCCATCTCCACCAGGTCCTTTTTAACTGACATGTTAAGGTTTTTAACCTCAATATCAAAATCAAAAATGGGTTTTCCCTTTTTAGCCAGTTCTTTAAAATCAGGAACCGGGCCTTTTTTGTAAATGAATAAGAGGGCTTCGCTCATGGCTTTCTGTTCTATTGCTACCTTACTGGCTTCCACCAGGAAAGATATGTAGGAATCCCTGTTAGCCATCATGCGAATATCATATTTGCCATTGGTGATTTGGGTATGATATTGCGGGCTGTCTTTTAAATAATCAAAAGCCAGCTCCATGAAATTTCTTGCTTTTGGTTCAAGAAGGGCACTTACATTATAATTTTTATACTCCACATCTTCTGCTGATATGGTTATCTTCATCTCCACCGGCCGCCTGTTTTCCTGAAAAGTATTTGATATATCAATGGTAATCATCCATTTTTTCATGGAAACCAATTCCAGGTACTTTTCTTTTGGGCCAAAAAGATAGGTCATTTCACCAACTTTAAATTTAAATTCAGTACCTTTCATTTTTTTAAACAAAGTAGTGCCTTTGTAGGCGGTATCAGAGATTTTAAAGACTGGGTTTTTAAATGTGATCAGGAAACGATCTCCTGAGGGTTTGGTTATTATATTTTTGGTTTCTACTTTGGTGGTCACACCCAGCTGCGCCTTATTGATAGCCTTCAACAATTGCTGAGCCTCATCGCTGCCTTCACCCGAATCCGCGGATTTACATGCATATATAAAAACGAACAGACCTGTAATTAAAATGCTCAGGAAAATTTTTTGTTTCATATTTCCTCCCTAATTTTATAGCATCCCCATTGTCATCATTTTACATCAATAGGAATATAATATATACGTATGCACCGAACATTTTATTCAGGATTCCGGGGAGAAATCTCTTATTCCCTGGGAATTAACTGGCTTTTATTTGTTCAGCTTAAATTGGTAGTTGTTTTTTGGGGACTGTCCCCCTTTTTTTAACTCCAGAATGTGAATCGTCCTTTTGAGATTGACAAATACTGTACCATAGAAGATAATGTGCATATGCACACAATGAGGGTGAAAAATGGGCCGGTGTAAAAAGGAAAGATGCTGCAGGTTCCTGGACTCAGAGCGGATTTTTAAGCCCATTGGTATTCCTATGGGACATTTAATGGTTCTCCAATTGGAATTGGATGAATTTGAGGCCCTTCGCTTGTGTGATCTGGAGAGTAAAAACCAGATTCAGGCCAGTGAGATAATGGCAGTATCCAGGGGAACAATTCAACGGTTGCTCTATTCGGGCCGCAAAAAAATCGTATCAGCTCTGTTAAACAATTACTCAATAAAAATAAAAAACTTGGAGGAACAACATGAGAATTTGCCTACCTACAATGGGAAATAAGGGTATGGATGAGAACGTCTACAACCACTTTGGCAGTGCCAGATACTTCACCATCTATGACACTGAATCAAAATCTATTGAAACCAAAGAAAATAACAATGAACATCATAGTGATGGTGCCTGCCAACCGGTCCAGGCATTGGCGAAATTCAACCTTGATGTTGTGTTAACCAGCGGTATGGGAAAACGCGCTGTAATGATGTTTAATTCTGCAGGTATTAAGGTGTATATCCTGGCAGGAGAAACCGTTTCCGCAGCAGTGGGTATGTTTGAAAATGGACATTTAAAAGAGATCGATGCTCAGACTGCCTGTGGCGGCCACGGTGGGGGCTGTAAGTAAAATAAGATTAAGGAGTCAACTTTGAATCAGGAAAAATCAAACAAAAAAAAGTTCAGCTGGAAAAGCTTTATTAGTTTTACCCTGTTTGTCGTCATATTTATCCTCGCCTTTTCCGGTGTTATACTATATATCGCGCCTCCGGGGCGGGTGGCCAAGTGGGTTTACTGGACACTCTTTGGACTGAGCAAAGAAGAGTGGCAGGCGCAGCATATCATCTTTGCTTATACTTTTGTCATTTTGTCCTTTTTTCACATCTTTTTCATAAACTGGAAAGTTTTTCTGAGTTACATTAAGAAGAAAGCCGTCAAGGGATTTCACAAAAAGAGTGAAATGGTTGCCAGCCTCATTCTGATTCTGGTTCTGGTGTTTGCCACCAGTTTAGGCGTGCCGCCCTTCAAAAATGTAATAGACCTGGGGGAGTATTTTACCGAGTCATGGGAGAAAACAGATGAACGGGCGCCTATGCCCCACAACGAAGCCCTGTCCGTTAAGGAGTTATCTGAGCAGGTGGTCAAGGTGTCCCCTGACAAAATATTACTAAAGCTTCAGGCAAAGGGAATCAGGGTAGAAAATATAAAACAAACCCTGAAGCAGATTGGTAAGAACAACAACTTATCCCCTTTTGAGATTTATAAAAT
>CBFDCH010000574.1:0-2422 GCA_965603235.1 uncultured bacterium
AGGGATCAGTGGGTTCCAGTGGAGACCTGGCCCCTTTGGCCCACCTGGCCCTGGTATTAACGGGCGAAGGAGAGTGCATCAGTCAAGGAAAAAGAGTTGCAGCCAAAGAAGAATTGAGCAGCAAGGGAATAACACCCATAAAACTCCTGGCCAAAGAGGGACTGGCAATGATCAACGGCACCCAGGTTATGGCTGCCATCGGCTGCCTGGCAGTGGCGGAAGCGGAGCTGTTATTGAAAAATGCCCAGATTGCAGGCAGTATGAGCCTGGAAGCCCTCAAGGGGACTGCCCGGGCCTTTGATGCAAAAATTCACCAGGTACGCCCCTATGCCGGCCAACAAAAAATAGCCCAGAATATGAGGAAACTGGTAGCAGCAAGCCAAATCATTGAATCCCATAAAGAATGTGATAAAATCCAGGATGCCTATACCTTGCGCTGTATCCCGCAGGTTTATGGCGCCATCCACGATACCATTAATTTTGTAAAAAATACCCTGGCTATTGAAATCAATTCAGCCACAGACAACCCCCTCATTTTTGCCGACCAGAATGAAGTAATTTCCGGTGGAAATTTCCACGGCGAACCCCTGGCTTTTGCCATGGATTTTTTAGGCATTGTTCTGGCAGAGATTGCCAACATATCTGAAAGAACCATTGACCGACTGGTAAATCCTCACGTCAGTGGACTTCCTCCCTTCCTTTCACCTGACAGCGGCTTGAATTCAGGATTCATGATCGCCCAATATACAGCTGCATCACTGGTGTCGGAAAATAAAGGACTGGCCCACCCTGCCAGCGTTGATTCTATTCCCACCTCTGCCGGCCAGGAAGATCATGTGAGCATGGGTACCATTGCTGCCCGAAAAGTTATAAGAATCCTGAAAAATGTCGAATACGTACTGGCCATCGAGATGCTCTGTGCGGCTCAAGGGATTGATTTTCAGGAATTTTCCCCCGGAAGTGGCACCCAATTGGCCCATAATTGTATCCGACAGATTGTGCAGAAATTGGAGCAAGACCGGATACTCTACCCTGATATCGAGAAGGTAAAGCAACTCATTGTTGATGGTACCATTGTCAGAGAAGTGGAGGTAGAGTTGGGTGAACTCTGAGTAGCCTGGATTGTACCATTTTAGACTTTTAAACACCCTTCTGCTAAAATGGGAGAAATCTCCAAGGAAGGTCAAAATGAAACTAGTAATTTTTCCTATATTGGTTCTTTTTTCTCTCTCCCTTTACACACAAGAAAAAGATTTCCTGCCTCTATTGAAGAAAGAGGTAGAAAAATTCCACTCTGAAGCGGTGAAAATTCGCAGACTGCTGCATCAAATCCCCGAACCGTGCTTCAATGAGAAAAAAACATCAGCTTTTTTAGCCAAATATCTGAGAGAATGTGGTCTACAAGTACAAACAGGAATTGCCGGAACAGGGATAAAAGCCGTTTTAAAGGGAAATAAAAACTCACCCGTGGTTGGGATTCGTGCGGACATTGATGCCTTACCCATTAAAGAGGCAACAGGATTGAAATTCCAATCAAAACATCCAGGATATATGCACGCCTGTGGTCATGACGGACATATGACCAATGTTCTGATCACTGCTAAAATATTATCCCGAATAAAAAATAAAATCCCCGGCACCATTGTATTTATTTTTCAACCCTGCGAGGAAGGCAATCCCCTGGGTGGTTCATCAGGTGCCAGCCGCATGATACAGGCGGGTGTATTAAGTAATCCCAACATTGATTATATGCTGGGACTACATATCATGCCCGGATACCCTACCGGCAGCATTGCTCTGAGGGAAGGGGCCATTATGGCCAATGTGGCGTCTGTTTACATCACCATCAAAGGCAAGGCCAGCCACGGTGCCTTCCCACACCAGGGAATTGACGCAATTTATGCGGCCGCTACTGCCATCCTTCAATTCCAATCTCTGATTAGCCGCGTCAAGGATCCCAACGAAAAGGGGGTACTCACCATCGGAAAAATAAACGGCGGTGTCAGGATGAATGTAATCGCCGATCAAGTTAAGATGGAGGGAACCGTCAGATCTTTTTCTGATGCCACCCAGGATATGATTGAACGGGGAATGGAAAAGATCCTGAAAGGCCTGAAAGTATCCCACGATATTGAGTACCTATTCCGATTCAGCAAGGGTACCAAGTATGTAAAAAATGACCAGCAACTGACCCGAATGTTAACACCGCTCTTTCGAAAAGTGTTGGGCAAGAAGAACGTGATCTTTATTGAACCGGTTACCATTGGAGAGGACTTCTCGGCTTTTTCATTTAAAATACCCTCCCTCTACTTTTTTCTGGGAACAGGCATGAATAAAACCCTCCACTCCCCCGACTATTCAGTGGATGAAAACATCTTCCTCTACGGCCCATTGCTCTTCTCCTCGGCAGCCCTGGAAATCA
>CBFDCH010000575.1:0-2407 GCA_965603235.1 uncultured bacterium
GTCTTTACGGATATTATCCCGGCTACCACCACGGTTTTAATCAATGATCCAGCGAATGATTTCAAATGTTTCAGCCAGTTCAGTGCCAATTTGAGTGCCCCTGGTTTTGGCCCAACTGCGGATAAAATCTTCATTGGCATACATCTTCCCCTTTTGTGATTGATAAGCACCCAGGGCATCCACTTTCTTCTGCAGATGATCCTTGGATAACTGCACAAATGCCTGCGTGTGGAAGGTAATATTGTTCCAGGGTAATTCATAGCCGAGAATACTGACCTGTTTAAAACCACGGATACCCTCGGTAGCAATGGTTTGGTGATCCTGGTGGAGGTCATGGGGTGATGGCAAAAACACCAATTGTGGATCTATCTTCTGTTTCAGTTTAACCAGTTCCTCCAAAATCTCCTGACGGGCAAAGTTCAGTTTCCTTACCTCATAATTATAAATAATCAGATTCTGAGGCGGGATACCCAGACGTTTTGTTGCTTCCCTTACCTCACGCTTGAGAATATCCTTCGGCATACCAGGCGGTACAGATTTTTCAGCCGTTGAAAAGGCCGCATAAAAAACCTCTTTGCCCTGGTCTAAAAATTTGGCTATTGTACCACCGCAACCGAATTCCCCATCATCCGTATGGGGTGCAAGTACCAAAACTCTGGTTGGTTTCCCCAACATTCAGTCCTCCTATTCTATTTCACAAAAGGTTAAAATCATTTTAAACAGTCCAGACAAAAGGGTCAAGTTCTTCTCTGCTTCAGATCGGCTATTGAGTGGGCATCAATACCGGTTATGGTTTGGTTAAATAAATCGTGAGCGAAGAGGGCCATCGGCAAATTATATTTCACATTGATCTCTCCGAAAATCCCATACCTGTTGGCAAGCGCCACAAGTTGCTCTATTTTTGTCTGCCAGTTGTCATTGTCCATCAACTGGGTATTTCTTAGAAAAAACAACCCGGGATGAACCCAGATTCTGATTTTTTCTACCCATTCCTCCTGAAAAACTCTGGCCATGGCCTGAAAATATTTCTCTGAATCAACGGGAAAAGAGTGACAGGCAATACATAAAACGTCAATTCTATCCCTTAATTTCAGGGGAGCATCTAAACCACCATTGGCTAAAATTTTAGCCTCAATGCCCAGCCACACATCAAGTTCCGGGAACAACTTTCTCTTTTTGTCCAATTCATTGCAGAAGGCATCAAAATCGTATGAAAGGCCGCGATGCACATGCTCGGTAAAAACGACTGATTTGCAACCATGATCTGCGGCAAATTCCAGATAATCATGGATGGAATTCTCTCCGTCCGTATAATTGGTATGAAGGTGGAAGATATATTTGTTCGACAGTAAGCGGTTAAATTTTGCCAGCAACTTGTTGTTCATAAACTGCAATCCCCCCCCAATACCTCTTAAATTCAAGCTTATCCTGCAGTGTGATATTCTCCAGCGATACCTCCTCACCCATTGCTTCCTTCAAAGCCGCATAAATGACATTAAACCCGGCAAAGAGGGAAAAAACCATGGTCCCTTGTACCCGGGGGTTGGCCTCCAGTATTTTGGGTATCCCTTGAGGATCCAGTTTGAATTGAAAGCCAAAACAATAGCGCAGGTCAAGTGATTGGGCCAACCGTTCACAATAGTCAACAATATCCGCCCTCAAATCAATACGGGTGTGGAAACTGATGCCACTGCGTATCGCCTGCCTAATGCGGGGAATGCATACCGAACCCTGCTGGTTTCGAAACATGTCCACCGTATATTCCTCACCTGGTAAATATTCACTAATCAGCATTTGCGGGAATTCTCCCTGAGTCAATATATCCAGCAATGCTGATTTACTCATCATTACGCCACTGGGTTTTTCATCGAGAAACCTTTTCATGGACAACCTTTCCTCTGTTAAGATCCGCAATCCCCTCATACCGTTGGACAGGCGAGGCTTTACCACCACCTTTTTGTCAGGATATCCCAATTTTGGCAATGACTCTTCAAGTTCTGCCACTCCCTTTACAAGATAATACTCAGGGAAAGGGACACCGATACTTTCACACTCCCTGACAATCAGATATTTATCGTTGGCACGTGCCACTGATTCCGCTCCGGACACAACAACCTTTACATTTAACGATTGAAAAAAATCCTGGTTTTCCGCCAGGACCGCTACTTCCCTGGTGGTTTGAGGGAGAATCAGCTGAACATGTTCCCGTTCAACAATATCCCTTAGAACGGGCAAATAGTCGTCATCCTCCGCAGGCGGCACCCTGGCAAATTTATCGGCCAGAAGGCCTCCAACCTGACCTTCCTTGATGTCAGTGGCGATAATCCGGAAGGGTATTCCATCCGCATTATTACGCAGCGCATAGATGGTACCGGCAATTCCCGGAGCGCCGGCTCCGGTGATCAAA
>CBFDCH010000576.1:0-2391 GCA_965603235.1 uncultured bacterium
TCCCTCATCAATGACCAGGTGTGTGCCGATGCCGGCATCGATATCATAAACATGAATGCTATGTTCCCGGGCAAACATACGGCACAATTGCTGATTGGTGGCATATTTTTGATCCGATCCTCCCGGGTTGCAGTCAAAAGTAAAAAAGGTTTTTTGTGGGTCATCAACACCCAGGCCGCCTTCCCTTAGATTCTTTACCACATTGGCACCGCCGAAATCCCTGGCACAGCGTACATCAATGCCAATGTCAATAATATCACCGGCAGATGCCTCGCGGCCGGCATGAGAACCGAGAATTTTTTCAATGATTGTTTTTGCCATCTTTATCCTCCATCTTGTCCATGTTATTGGATTAATTGCGCTTTGGCCAGCATAACCAGGGGATTGAATGTGGCAAAATCGGCCTGATGAATCAAAACGGTTTCAATGACCTGGGGCCGTCCATCTCCCTCTTTGGCATGACAGGCAATGGTATTGACGGTCTCTTCATCCAGTCCGGCTTCGGCAGCCAGGATGGCGCCTGAAATGGGATGTCGGGCACACATACCATTATGGCTCTTGCGATAACCGCCGGATCCATCTTTTTCGATCTCCAGCAATTTACCCACATCGTGCAATAATCCACCGGCGATCAGCCGGTCAATATTGATAGGATAGGGAAGTGTTTTGTAGGTATTTTTCTGCGCCTCTGCTAATGCCAGAGCACCTTCAGTAACTGCAATGGTATGCTCGATAAAATTTACGCCCTGGGTGTCTGTGAGCAGGGTAAACGGCATTTTTTCCAATTCCTTAACACTTTGCCAGCCGCCACGTTCACAACCCAGGCTCCACACGTCCACAACCTTGTCTTGCAATTCTTGATTTTTTATTTTTGCCAGCTGACTGGCAAAAAGTTTTTTTATCTCGTTTTTAGTAATCATCTCATTACGCCTCCAATGCGAAATGACCGGTTATATTATCAAAGTCTTTCCATAATGGCAGCGTTGATTTGGTCAGTATCAGCGGCTCCCTGACTCAGGGCATCGGGTCCGCCCCTGAGTTTGAGCATGTCATACGTCATCACCTTGCCCTCTTTGATCACATCGCCGATCGTATCCCGTATATGTTTGGCTTTTTCAGTTTCGCCGAGATGATCCAGCATCATGCAGGCGCTTAAAATCATTGCGATTGGATTTACTATCGATGGGTGCAGGTTTTCATATTTGGGTGCTGAGCCATGAGTGGGTTCAAATACTGCCACATCTTTTCCAACATTGGCACTATTGGCGAAGCCAAGGCCGCCAACCAGGCCGGCAAAACCATCTGACACAATATCACCGAACATATTTCCAGCAACAATCACTCCGTAATCTTCCGGATTTTTTGTAAGCCACATCATCTGGGCGTCGATATTGGTATTCCAGAGTTCGATGTCTGGATAATCCTGCTGAATCCTCTTGCCCGTTTGCAGCAACATGCCCGACGTTTCACGAATTACATTTGGTTTTTCACAAATGGTTACTGATTTGTAGCCGAATTTTTTGGCATGTTTAAAGGCTTCTCCCACGATGCGGTCGCAAGCCCCTTGAGTGAAGATGCGGGTGGAAACAGCAAGTTCTTCTCCCTTGACATTGGCAAACGCCTTGAACTTGGGGTGTGTGGCCAGAGCCTCTCTCACCTGCGGCGGTGGATTGGTCCACTCCACACCCGCATAGAGTCCCTCTGTGTTCTGTCTGAAAATAACAACATCCACCAGCGGTTCCTCAATGGCGCCTCCCGGCCCCTTGCGGATGAAGTTCAATGGATTGCCGTTAAACGAACGGCAGGGCCTGATACAGAGATCCAGCTGAAACAGCTGGCGCATGCCTACAATGGGGCTGTAATAGGAATGGCCCTTGTTTTGAAGTTCAGGGATCAGTTCTTTGGCAGCTTCGGTTTTTGGTTTGGAGGTGATGGCTCCAAACAAACCGATTTTGTGCTCTCTTAAAAGTTCAATAGTCCTGTCCGGCAGGGGATTGGCCTCAGTACACCAGAATTCCCAGCCGATATCGGCATGTATATAGTTGGCCTCGAATCCAACCTTGTCGAGGATTTGAATGGCTGCCGGCAGCACTACTTTGCCTATACCGTCCCCCGGCATGGTAACAATTGTGGGTTTACTCATGGGTCCTCCTTTTTTTTATTATTTTTTTTTATTTATCATCTCAGTACCGGCGATAACGGCACCAAGGTTGATCTCAACAATTGCCGATTTTTGAAATGTTTTTATGGCTGTTTGCAAGGCTTCAACAGGGAATAGCTGACTCTGCTCCAATAAAGCTGCGATACCGATAACGGCTATGGCCAACCGGTTTACCGTTTTACTGGTTTGAATAAATGGCAGGCGAATGGTTTTTGCTTTTGTTTCAGGCA
>CBFDCH010000577.1:0-2389 GCA_965603235.1 uncultured bacterium
AAATCACCATAACCCCTCCATTTTGGCAAACATGGTGGTTTACCAGCCTCTTTGTTCTGTTTGTTCTGGCCATGATTTTGTTGTTCCTTCGCTGGCGGGTACATAAAATCCAGGTCCAGAAAAAGAAGCTGGAAGGATTGGTAGAAGATAGAACCCAGGACCTGGAGCAGAAAAAAAAGGAGTCCCAGCATCAGGCCACCCAGGGTATGTTAATCAATAGAATCGGACAGAGGATAAGCAGCAAATTAAATTTAGATGATTTACTATCTGAGATAACCGCCGCCATAAAAGACATCTTTGGCCACTATGAGGCAATGGTGATGATTTCAGATAATAAAGGTAAACGATTAAAACTAAAATCCATCTCATCTGGTATTGCCGAATCCCTGCCCAAAAAATGGGATATTGCCATGGGGGAAGGAATGATCGGCAATGCAGCTGTTAGCGGTAAGATTCAGGTAAGTGGCGATGTTATTAAAAACCCCAATTATATTAAAAAAGGAAAGGAAAACACTCGATCAGAAATATCTATCCCTATAAAGGGGGGTGATGAGATCTTTGGAGTTTTGGATATCCAGAGCCCGGAAATCGATGCCTTTGATCAGTCAGACATCAATGCCTTTGAGATTCTAAGTACCCAGGTTTCGGCTGCTATTGAGAATGCCAGGCTCTATGAACAGGCCCAGAAGGAAATCACCACTCAAAAAAGACTAAAAAAAGAGCTGGAGCACCGGGCCAATCAATCATTGCTTCTGTATGAGATCAGTCAGAGAGTCATTGGTGAATTAAAGCTGGATATGCTTTTGCAGGAAACGGTTGATGCGATCCAGGAAACCTTTAATTATTATTCGGTAATCATACTCATGCCGGATGCCGATGCTGAGTTCCTCAATTTGAAAGCCATTGCAGGAGGATACAAGGAAATTCTCCCCAAAAGTGTCTCCATACCTGTTGGAGAAGGGATGACAGGCAGGGCTTTTGCTACACGTCAAACCCAGATCAGTAGCGACGTAACAAAAAATCGAGATTATGTTCGCAAATCCAACGAGATGACCAATTCAGAACTCTCCGTACCCCTCAAGAGCGGACAAAGGGCTGCAGGCGTCTTGGACATTCAGAGTATTGAAAAGGATGCCTTTGATGAATCAGATGTTGCAGTGATGGAAACCCTGAGTACCCAGATTGCTTCAGCAATTCAGAATGCCCGCTTGTTCGAAATGGCAGAATCATCCAAAGAGGAGGCCGAGGCTGCCAATCTGGCCAAAAGCATGTTTCTGGCCCGTATGAGTCACGAGATCCGCACGCCAATGAACGGGGTTATTGGATTTACAGACATGCTGCTGGACACACAACTCACAGAAGAGCAACTGGACTATGCCAGAACTATTAGTAAAAGCGGAGAGGCCCTACTCCACTTAATCGATGAAATACTGGATTTCTCAAAGATTGAGGCAGGACAACTGGCCCTCCATTACCTGGACTTTGATCTGGAGGTAACTACCTTTGATGTTTGTCAGTTGATTATGCCAAAACTGGAAAATAAACCGGTGGAAGTGCTCTGTCGTATTGGTGATCACATCCCTGCATATGTACGCAGCGATCCGGGCCGGATCCGCCAGGTGTTGATGAATTTAATGGGCAATGCCTCAAAGTTTACCAAAGAGGGAGAGATTGTCCTCTCCCTGGATATTGAAGAGGAGAAGGGAGACCAACTTAAACTCCATGCCACGGTCAGAGACACAGGAATTGGCATCCCCTCTAATAAGCTGGAAACTATTTTTGAACTTTTCCAGCAGGCGGATGGTTCTACCACCCGTAAATATGGTGGCACCGGACTGGGGCTCTCCATATGCCGTCAGCTGGCCCGGCTTATGGGTGGAGATGTTTGGGTGGAGAGTGAGATGGGTAAGGGCAGTACATTTTACTTCACCGCCTGGCTTGAAAAATCCAAGAAAGAACCGATCCAACAGCCTTCAGTGAAACCGTTAACCGGCAAGCGGGTGTTGATTGTAGACGACAATCAGACAAACCTGGACTATTTGTTCCATATTTTAACACATGAGGAAATGGAGGTGACAACACTGATGAAGGCAGGCGATGTATTGCCGGTGCTTGAGGCAAAAGAGTACGAAGAGAATCCGATAGACATATGCATCCTGGACATCCATATGCCGGAAATCAGCGGCTACGACTTGTCAGAACAAATCCGCGGTCATAAAAATCCGGCCATAGCCAAACTACCGCTGTTGGCCTTTTCCTCGTCCACATGCTTGTCATGGGATTCCATCATCAGTGACTTTTTGGACTTGTCCTGCTTGCTCTTGCCCGGGCACAGATTCGCACAGTTTTCACAACCGACACAGTCTTCCGGCGCCACCTGTACCGTGTA
>CBFDCH010000578.1:0-2386 GCA_965603235.1 uncultured bacterium
AGCAATTTTCATCATACTGAAATCCTTGGCTCCGCCCCGGATGATAACAAAACCAGCGTATCCACCGATCCCCAGACCACTGTGACCACTACCACAAGCGAGGGATTTACTATAACCACCATCTTCCCCGATCTCCAGGCAAGCCAGCCCACCCAGCCCCCGTTCAGCGAGCCGACACTCCGTTATAATATCAAGAAAAAACTGGGAGAAGGTGGCGCCGGGGAAGTCCAACTGGTGCAGGACAGAGACATCCATCGTCTGGTGGCGGTTAAATGGCTGAAAAGAGAACACCACAAGCCGGATATGGTGCTCCGCTTTGTGGACGAGATACGCACGGTTGGTGAATTGGAACATCCCAACATTGTACCCATTCACGATGTGGGCAAGGATGAAAATGGTCAGTACTATTTCATTATGAAATATGTGGAGGGCGAATCATTGTTTGAGGTTATTGAGAAGCTGAAACAGGGAAATCCGGGATATCACAGTAAATATACCTTCCAGTATCGCACCTCTATTTTTGTGGAGATACTGAAAGCCATGGAGTTTGCCCACCATAAAAAAATCATCCATAGAGACCTCAAACCGGCCAATATCATGATCGGCAGCCACGGCGAGGTGATGGTGATGGACTGGGGTATTGCCAAACGACTGGACAAACCTGAAAGCAAAACCACAAGTGATTCCCTGCTGGACAAATCATTGGCTGATGTGGACAAATCCGATGAGTCATCCCCTCTCAAAGAACGGCTTATTCAAACCGAAGCAGGGGTGACCATAGGAACCCCGGCATATATGGCTCCGGAACAGGTACAACAGGAGCATGGTAAAATCACTGAACGCACAGATATCTATAACCTCTGCGCCATGTTTTACGAATTTCTCACGCTACGCCCTTACCTGCGCCCCAAAACCAGTTTAAGGGGATATCTGGATGCCATTATTAAAGAAAAACCCAAGCTGGCCATGCTGGTCAGAAACAAACACCAGCCATCTGTGCCAGCTGACCTGAGCCACCTGCTCACCAAAGGCCTGGCCAAGGATCCAAACTTGCGCTACCAGTCGATTCGGGAAATGCTTGATTTGCTGCAAAAAATAGATGAAGGATATGCACCCATTCAGTGCCCGTTTACCCTCACCAAACGTACCACCAATTCCCTGGTCCACCTGGTAAACAACCACCCCATGGTTGGATTGATGATTTTTATGTTGCTGGTGGCTCTCTCGATTATTGGTGTGATTTCCGTAGTCAGCGTCTTTAGTCAATAAGTGCCGGGCGGGAAACCACTACTTCCCGTCCCAGCCAGCCAGGCGTGCCAGCAACCACCAAAATGCCCGGCCCTTGTTTAAACAGCTGCCGTAGGTAGTATGACCTGCCTGATCGCCATGATATTGGGGATGTTCCATGAGAATGCCGTTTTTTGTATACTGCTGGCCATTGTACCAGCAATCGAGATCAGCAAAATCAAACAACACCTTGTTATTATTGCGGCAATATTCACGGATTTGATTGTTCCGTTGATAACGGTTGCTTTCCTGACTTTGGGCATTGCCTGTCATGTATATGAAGATAATATCGGGGAACTCCTTTTCCAGTTGAGACACATTTTCCAGGTATAGCTGGGTTTCTGATTGGGAATAGTAGTCCTGCTGGCTGCACCAGGCCCACATGGAAATGGCAACCTGATGGTTCTTTAACACCTGACGGGTGATATTCATGGCATCCTGTCCCTGCCAGTACAATTCAGGCGTAATATAGGTTTCGCAATAACTCATTGGCTGGCCATCCATCATGTGCAGGCCGGACCATGTCGGCACCTGGCAAAACGAGTGTGAAAAAGTATATTTACCACTGTTCATTAAGGTGTTTTGCAGGCCAGTACCCGAGGAGAGCTGTTCCAGTCCCGATACGATTTGTCCACCGTGAGAGGTGTGGGCATAATGGACTGTTAATTTATCCTTTACTTCGTTCAACCAATTGTCAGGGATCTTGTTTATATCAGTACACGTATGATCAATGATCAATGCGGATGTGCGGGTAGAAGAATTGTCACCCTGCTCGCCGCCTTCCTCATTCTCCTGATCTTGGGTGGTCTGGTCACATTGAACTAAAAAAAATAGCATTAAAATAATCATACAAAAAAATTTAAACCGCTTCATTTTTCCCTCTATCATAAAATAAATAAAGTCCACTAAAAATCTCAGTAAAACATTACTCAATATCTGTTAATAAAATGGAACAGTCCCCCAAAAGGTGTTTTCAAACCCACAAACCGGTTTGCGTGAGCGGACTATCCCCTGAACGTGCCCCGGAATGAGCGAAGAAAATCTGAGCGAATGAGGACCGGAGGCGAAAATTGCGCACAATTTTCGGCGTTAGGGAAGG
>CBFDCH010000579.1:0-2364 GCA_965603235.1 uncultured bacterium
GGGAGTAATAGGGGACAATGGTGTTGCCTTCCACTGCGCGGCCGCGAATATAGCGTGGCAGACCGTGGTGTTTTTGGAAAAAATAGAATTTGGAGAGGTCGATCCTGTACAGATCCTCCGGCCTGCTGTATAGGGGATAGGGATACAATTCCGATTGTTGCAGAGACCCCTCAAGCATGGCTTCGTAGTAACCGGTAAAGAGCATTTCTTTGGCAGCGCTCTTATAAAATTGGTAGTTTTGCCGTAAATATTTAAAAAAAAGGTCAGTTAATCCATGTTCCTGCAGTTTGGCTTTAAAATCGAGCAGGGTCTCACGCACCTGGTCTATGGGAATGGCCTGCTGGCCAAAGCGGTACATCTCTGCTTCATCCCGATTCTCCAGGTAGGTAAGGCTGAAATCGAGGGCCCGGATGAGGGAGGCGGTATCGTCTCCATCAGCCAATCGTGGAGCAGTAGACAATTTCATGGCATTGGCAGGAATCCATTTAACAACCTTTGGCATCTGCAAATAGAAAAACAACACCAGAGCCAGTCCCAGGACCACAACACAAATGATAATGAGGGGATATTTTTTTTGTAACATGTGGTTTGCCCTTGTTTGTTATTAAAATTTTAGAGAAAAAGGGTTGATAAGTCAATTACAGATCATCGAGGTTGCAGGGCCAATCAAGCAGTGGTGATGATTTTTCAAAAAAAATGTCTGGTTTAAGTGGAATATTTATTTAAATTAGGGTAAAATAAATTTGACTGGTATAAGAAAATGAGAGCAATATTAACACGAAATGCACCACAGCCCAGGGGCCATTATTCCCAGGCTCTGGTACACAATGGAATTGTTTATATCTCCGGCATTCTGCCTATTGATCCCCAATCCGAAGAACAAAAAGTGGGACCCATTGAAATGCAGATCCATCAGGTGCTGGATAATCTGTACGGCATCCTGATATCTTCTGACAGTGAGGTTAACCGGGTTCTAAAGGTGACTGTTTATATCTCCGATATTGAATTGTGGGGCAAGGTAAATGATATATATTCAAAATTTTTTGCCAATCACCGACCCGCCAGAACCATAGTGCCAACCAATGAACTGCACTTTGGCTATCAAATTGAGTTGGATGCTATCGCAGCTCTATCGGAATAGGTTTGTCTGATCCCATGAATAATTTATTTTGTGCCAAATGCAACTCCATTTATGGAATTGATGAGATCAGGTGGCGCTGTGATTGTGGTGCGCCTCTCGACATTCATCTGAAACCGACTTTAAATTTGCCAGACCTGGCAAACCGACCCTACAATATGTGGCGTTACCGGGAATCCCTGCCCCTGAACGACCACGATCATATTGTCTCTTTTAACGAAGGTTTTTCGCCGTTATTGGAGGTTTCAATTAATGGACGTTCAGTGTGGATCAAGCAGGACCACCTCTTTCCCACCGGTTCCTTTAAAGACAGGGGGGCAACCCTTTTGATCAGCAAGGTAAAGGAACTGGGAATTGAGGAGGTGGTGATTGATTCCTCAGGCAATGCGGCTGCGGCAGTGGCCGCCTATTGTGCCAGAGGGGGGATAAACTGCAAAGTTTTTGTACCTGAGAGTACCACATCTGCAAAGGTTGGCCAGATCCAGATGTACGGTGCAACAGTAACCCGGGTTCCGGGAACACGTGAGGATACAGCGGCGGCAGTCCTTAAAGAGGCGGAATCGACCTATTATGCCAGCCATTATTGGAATCCCTTCTTCCTGCATGGCACCAAAACCTTTGCCTATGAGGTTTGTGAACAATTGCATTGGCAGGCGCCGGATTCGATTGTATTGCCTGTAGGCAACGGCTCCCTTTTACTGGGAGTTGCCATCGGTTTTGCTGAGCTGATTCGGATTGGCGCAGTGGAGGAAATGCCCCGCTTGATCGCCATTCAGGCTGAAGATTGCGCCCCCCTCTACCGTGCTTTTCAAACCGGATCGGAAGTAATTCCCGCAACCGGCAAGCCAGGGAACCTGGCCGAGGGTATTGCCATTGCTGATCCTTTACGCGGCAACCAGATTGTCGACGTGGTGGAGAAGAGTCATGGCGATTTTTTGAAGGTTAATAATGGTGAGATCCGTCAGTCCATACAGGAGATGGCTGCCCGGGGATTTTATATAGAGCCCACTTCGGCAGCCGCGATTGCCGGCATAAAAAAATATCTCAACAGTGCTTCTGAAGATGAAAAAATCGTATCTGTCTTCACCGGCCACGGATTAAAAGCCGCCAGCAAAATCTCCATGCTCTTCCACGATTAAAGTTTACTCTGCTCAATTCATTTATTCACTCTGGTAAAATTTATATTGATTTTTACAGAAAATATGTATAAAATAAAAAATGATAAC
>CBFDCH010000580.1:0-2361 GCA_965603235.1 uncultured bacterium
AAATGCTGGCCAAACATATCCGTTCAAAAGAGGTTGATTTGATCGCCCTCCTGGAAGCTGGTGAGCTCGATTATATTTTTATTTACCGCAGTGTTGCCCTGCAGCATCAAGCGCCACACCTGGCATTGCCCGATGAGATCAATTTGAAAAATAGTAGATTTTCATCCCTCTATCAACAGGCAAAGGTACGGGTAACGGGCAAAAGACCCGGAGAATGGATTGAAAAAAAGGGAAATGCTATGGTATATGGCCTGACCATCCCCAAAAACGCCAATAATCCCGCTGGTGCGGCCCGCTTTATCAGTTTTGTATTGGGGCCGGAAGGCCAGGCTATAATGGCTAAAAATGGCCAGCCTGAAATTGTCCCCCCCCAGGTGGATCAATTTGACAAATTGCCGGCACTGCTGAGAGGATTTTTCTCCAGATGAAGACAAAGTGGATCTTTTCGTTTTTTGGAGCAATTTTAATCCTGTTTATTGGCCTGCCCCTGGTAAAAATGATGATATCGACAGATCCGGGGACCTTACTTGCGACAGCTGGCCAGCAGGAGGTGCAAGTCTCCATTTTCTTAACCCTGCGAGCTGCATTATGGGCCACTTTGGCTGCTCTTGTATGCGGTGTTCCCCTGGCCTATCTGCTGGCACGGAAAACGTTCAAGGGCAAAAAGATATTGGAGGGATTAATCGATTTGCCGGTAATAATTCCCCATACGGCAGCAGGTATTGCCCTGCTGACAGTCTGGGGCAGACACTCCTTTCTGGCAAAACTTTTCGGCTTTAACATAGTGGGCACCGAAATAGCCATAACCATGGCCATGTTTTTTGTTTCTGTACCTTTTCTGGTCAACAGCGCCAAAGAGGGTTTTAATCTGATCGACGAACGGCTGGAAAAAACGGCGTTGACTCTGGGCGCCTCCCAATGGCAGGCCTTCAGAACCATTAGCCTACCACTGGCAAAAAGGCCGATCATATCCGGAGCCATCATGATGTGGGGCCGGGGCATTTCCGAATTTGGTGCGGTGGTTATCCTGGCCTATCACCCCATGACAGCACCGGTGCTCATTTTTGAACGGTTCCAGAATTTTGGTCTTAAATATGCACTGCCGGTAACGGTTCTGCTGATTATTATAACCCTCACCATTTTTATTATCATGCGGATATTCCAGGATAAAAAATGAAATTACATGAGGTATCAAAGGTCTACCAGGGATTCGCCCTTAAGAAGATAACTCTTGATATTGAGGCAGGGGAGTTTTTTGTAATCCTGGGACCCAGTGGTGCTGGTAAAACGTTGATCTTGGAAATCATCGCCGGATTATTGCAACCCGATTCGGGCGTGGTGTCAGGAGCGGAGAATTTACGCAAAGGATTTATCTATCAGGATTATATGCTTTTTCCTCACCTGAAGGTATTTGACAATATTGCCTATGGATTGACTATTAACAAGCAAGAGAAGAATGAGGTGGCCAGAGTGGTTGCGGAAATATCAGGAAAGCTGGAAATTGACCATTTGCTGAACAGGGGAATTGTCGATCTGTCCGGTGGGGAAAAGCAGAGGGTAGCTATTGCTCGGGCCATGGCGATTTCTCCTGATATTTACCTGCTGGACGAACCAACCGCTGCTCTGGACCGCAATCTGCGGCTTTTGACACGGAAATTGTTTGTGGATCTTCACAAACAAACCGGAGCCACCTTTATTCATGTTACCCATGACTTTGAAGAGGCTTTGGCCCTTGGGGACCGTATTGCTGTTTTAATGGATGGTGAAGTGGTGCAATGCAATCGACCGGATGACCTTTTCAATTCTCCAAAAAATCGTCAGGTTGCTGATTTTCTGGGATATCGAAACGTATACGGTGGTGCGGTATCCAGCCAGGTCATGAAAATTCAGGGGGTGGATGTAAGCGTACCTTTAAAATCTGCCAATTTTGCCTATATTGCCATTCGGGCTGATGATATTATTCTCTCTGCAAAGCAGATCGATTCATCAGCCCGTAATTCTTTTCAGGGCAAGGTGACGGGGATTATGCCCAAAGCCTCTGTGGTTGAAATTATTCTGGATGTGGGTTTTTCGTTGAGCATTGATATTACCCGCAAATCTTTTGAAGAACTGGGAGTCAGTGAAGGCGATACCCTTTGGGCCACCTTTAAGGTATCTGCAATTAAAGTGTTTGAACACTGAGGTGACTTTTATGAAATTTTATCAGTTTAAGGTTAAAGAAAGGAAATCAAAATGATAAGTGTTGAACAAGCACAGCAAATTTTGGCCACATTAAGTGTGAACCCCGCTACTGAGACGGTGCGGCTTAGCGATTCTCTCAACCGGATCCTGGCCCGGGATGTGGCATCTACAGTAAATCTA
>CBFDCH010000581.1:0-2354 GCA_965603235.1 uncultured bacterium
ACCATGGTATGACAAGGTTGAAGAATATATTGGCGTTTGTGGCAATAATCTTGGACTGGAACAATTACCAGATGGCAAATTATCAGAACCAATGGAATTGAATTGTGTTGAAGCGGATCTGGTGGAAAGAGTTGCAGAAAATTTTGACGGTAGAGTTATAACACATGCACGTATTGCCCACATCACGGGAGATAAAAAACATGAGGACTATTCTGCGTATTTTAAAGGGACACCGCAATCCTGATGGTTCGATTCCACGGATTTTTGTTGCCACTATCCCACCGATTTTTAACCTGGACCTAAAGCTGTTTACTCAAGAATCGAAGTTGAGAATAGAAGAGGAGATTGTACCGGCTATCAAGCGGCTGGCCAGGGAAGAGGGCGTTGGTTTGATAAACCTGCATAAACAATTCAGCAAAAAAAAATCATTATTGCCCGGTATCCATCCCAGCGCCAAGGGGTACCGCATGATGGCCAAATGGATTTTTGCGGCCCTCCATGACTATCTGGTGGGTGTGCCGCCGGCAAAAGAGGAGCGGCTTCCCGGCCGGTTTGCCGGAAAAATCGCCTTCCAGTCGGACCGTGCCGGAAATGAGGATATTTATGTGATCAGCCGCAAGGGAGTGGATAAGATGACCTCTTCTCCGGCCTTTGACGGATCTCCCTGTTTCTCTCCTGACGGCAAGCAACTGGTTTTTGAATCCGATCGGTCGGGACGTTTTGAAATATATATTCGTAATCCTCAGGGAACGATCAGTCGATTATTTTCATCTCCCAGCCAGGATAACTCCCCCTTCTGGACCAAAGACGGCGAATACATCTATTTTACCCGCGGTAAAAAGAGGCGGGAACAGATATACCGTTACCACCTGCAGGAGCAAACATTGGAACAGGTCACCCGTCTGGGGGGGAGGAACAGTCTGCCGGTGGTCTCCCGTTCCGGGAATGTGATGTTGTTTACCTCCAATAAATTATTGGGATGGAATGTCTATCGCTATGATCTTGTCTCCGGCCTGGATGAGAAAATTTCTAAAGGTTATGGTGGCTGCCGGGCCCGCTTTTCCCACGACGATAAATGGATTGCCTGGGTTTCCCACAAATTTGATCACAAAGGGGATATTTTTTTAACTCCTGCCAACAAATTTGTGCATCAAAGGATTACCCTGGACAGTCTAAAACACGACTATTGTCCCTGTTTCTCTGCAGATGACCGCTATATTGCCTATGCATCAGGACCAAAACTGAAATCGGGTAACTATGACCTTAAGATTATTGAAATCTCTACCAAAAAGATCTGGACCATTACTCATTCTCCGGCCAAGGATGTGATGCCCCATTGGATAAATCAATAAAAAAGGTCGCTTTCCGCTTTGTATTGCCCTTGGCTTTAACCCTGATCATTCTAGCCGTTTTTTTGCGAAATATATCGTGGCTGGATGTAAAGAACACCTTTCTTAGCATACCCCTTACCTGCTTTTTACTGTTTGTTTTACTTGTTCTGATAGGGGCGTGGCTGCGGGCCTATCGCTATTATTTGCTGCTGGGCAAAAAGGTTTCCCTGCTGGATTTGCTGTGGATTACCCTGGTCAGGAATTTTGCCGTTGACCTCTTGCCGGCCCGTTCAGCAGCACTACTCTTTTATGCTTTTTTAATCCGCAAACAGGGCATTGATTACGAGGAGGGTACCTCCAGCTTTGTTGTGGCAATTTTTTATGATGTGCTGGCCCTGGCTGTAATGCTGGCTGGCCTGGGATTGTTTCTAAACGGAGGGATTTCCCGGGGCATTTTGTATTGGGGGCTGTTGATTCTGTTTTTGCTGTCAGCTGTTTTTATTGTTTATGCTCAGCATGTGTTAGCCTTGATACTTAAAATCAGCTTTATTCAAGGAACTGATAAATTACGAGTGGTTTTAACCAGGGTTCACCACTATTTGCAGAGCCATCAGGGCTGGGGAGAACGTCTTAAACTGTTTTTTCTCAGCCTGCTCATCCGCCTGGGCAAATACATTTCCCTCTATATCCTGTTTTGGGGGGTGGTACGCCTTACCATTTCCGTAAACACATTTTCTCAATTTTGTTTCGGTATGGCGGGTACTGAAATGTCTGCCCTGCTGCCCATTCAGGGAGTTGGCGGCTTTGGTACTTGGGAACTGGCCTTTTCGATCTTTTTCAAGAGTTTCAATATCCCTTCAGGTGATCCCTTTTTAACCGGCCTGGTTATCCATGTTACCACCCAGGTGTGGGAATATACTGTGGGATTGGCAGCCTTTTTATACCTCTCCCTGAGGAGTGGCAAGAAATAATTAATGATGATAACTTCCCCGCCCACCCGCCCCTGTGTTAATGGGATCTATC
>CBFDCH010000582.1:0-2345 GCA_965603235.1 uncultured bacterium
GTTTCAGGTCAAGACCAAACTGGACAATTTCCAGGGCTTCACTGGCATTGCGGGTGATGGCAATCTCCTCTTTATCGCAGCCAAATTGGCGGGCAATTTTCAAGCGGACACTTTCAATTTGGGGTTCCAGGTGGGACCACATATTGTAGGCGGGATTCTGATTGGAATAATCCAGGAACCGTTTCAGGGCATTGTGAACGGTACGGGGGCTGGGGCAGACACCGCCGTTGTTAAAATTTATTATGGTGCGGTCCAGTAAAAAGGCGCGTTGGATATGCGACCAAAAGGTTTCATCCCTGGCCAATTCTGACGGTGATAAGGAAGGGTCTATTTTCTTAACCGCGTTCTTTACTTTTGCCACAGCATCGTCCCTGAACATAATGGCAGCGGCTGTACCGCCCAATGCCAGTTTTTGAAAAAATTGACGTCTTGAATGCTCCATACTTACCTCCTTCCTCAAATTTTCTACTTCTATTCTATAAAATCTCGATTTTTTTAACAATATATGGAGTCAGACAAAACCTGGAATTTATTTCGTTTTTTCAGCCACATCACCCAATACGGTAAGCAATTTTTCATGGGAAAAGGGTTTTTGTATGAATCCGGCCAAACCTTTTCCCACGAAATAGCTGGTGGCATCCTGCTCATTATAACCGCTGGTGAGAACAACTCTCACATTGGATTTAATCGTTTGGAGTTCCCTGAAGGTCTCTTCGCCATTCATTTCAGGCATGGTGGCATCCAGTATCACCATTGAAATTTCATCAGAATGTTTTTTGAAAAGTTGGACCCCCTCTTTGCCATTTGCGGCGGTCATCACCTTAAGATTGTTTTGCTTCAGCATCTGGCTTACCACATCACGAACCGTTTCCTCATCATCAACAATCAGTATGGTCATCCCGGTCAAACCGGCGGATTTTGTTACCGCTGCCGCAGTGGGATCCTGCCTGGCGGTTTTTTGTGCTGGTAGCAATACCTTGATGGTAGTACCCTGGCCCGGCTCACTATAAACTTTAATGGCTCCCTTGTGCCCGCGGACAATGCCCAGCACTGCAGCCAGTCCCAGTCCGTGACCCCTGAATTTGGTTGTAAAAAACGGATCAAATATTTTTTTCTTGGTCTCCTCATCCATGCCTCCGCCATTATCGGAAATTTCCAGGGTAATATACTCTCCGCCGGGCAGGCCTTCATCAAAAAAAGTATCCGCCAGATAGGTGTCGTCTAAATTCATAACCCCTGTGCGTATTGAGACCACTCCCGATTTATCGCCAATTGCCTCTGAAGCGTTGACGATCAGATTCATTATTACCTGGTTAAGTTGTGATACATCAGCTTCAACCAGGGGTAATGATTTTCCGAAATCGTATCGGAGCGTCACTTTTTTTGATATGGAAACTTTTAGCAGCTGAGTGATCTCTTCAACGATTTCTGAAAGATTCACTGATTGAACCTGGAATTTGCCCTTGCCCGAATAGGCCAGCAACTGGTTGGTCAGCTCAGCGGCCTGTTGGGCTGTTTTTTCAATTTTAACAATATATTTACCCGTTTCGGTTTTGTTTTTAAGGTTTTTCAGGGCCAGACTGGCGTTGCCGAGAACGCCCATCAGCAGGTTATTAAAATCATGGGCGATCCCTCCTGCCAGAATCCCAAGGCTTTCCAGTTTTTGGGCATGCTGGACCCGGGCCTGGAGTTTTCTGGCTTCGTCCTCAATCTGTTTTCGCTGAGTGATATCTCTATCGATTCCCTGATAACCCAGAAAGTTTTTTTTCTCATCAAAAAAGGGCACGCCATTGGTATCCAGGATGATCTGCTCTCCGTCCTTTTTTATTATAATATGTTCAATCCCGACAACCGGTTCCAGCTTTGCCGCCTTGACCTCAAATAATTCAGTCACTCTCCGGGCCTCATCCGCAGGCATAAAATCAAAGGGTTTTTTACCGATCATTTCTTTTATCTCGTATCCCAGCAAATCATTGACTTTGGGGCTGACATAGGTGTAAATTCCGTTCCGATCTACTTCCCAGATAAAGTCATTGGTGGTTTCAACCAATACCCGGAAACGCTCTTCGCTCATTTTTAAATCCCGGATTGCTTTCTCTTTTTCTGACCTAAATACCTTTATCCGGTCAGCCAATGCCAGGGACATCAACAATACGAAGAGGATGTTTCCGAAATAGAAACCATTCTCAAAAACCGGATTGCTGGGTAGTATTCCCAGGCGAACCAGAAGATATATAAAGCCGCTGATTGAGACAACAGCCATGCTGAGTAAAAAATATCTGGCCGGCCGAAATCCTTTTCGAATGGCTGCCACACTCATAAGTACAATAATAATGGGACAAAAC
>CBFDCH010000583.1:0-2343 GCA_965603235.1 uncultured bacterium
CACAGTCTACCATGTGAAAGATTGGATTAAATTTTATCATCCACATCTTCAGAATGATATAGATACTTATTGCTGTGACGATATGGATTTTATATTGTGCGAGGAAATCTGCTTAAAAGGCAAATATATTGGTACTGATGATAGTACCTTCTATGACAATGGAACCTGTTATGAAATTAATCTTGACGGGGTTCAACATCCGGTTTTTAAGATTGGTGAAGTAATTATAAAAAAAATGGAACATTGTTTTGAAAAATTCAATATTTAAGGTAGAGCCTGGTCCAATTAGAACTCTTTAAAAATTCTAACTTTTTATAAACCTATGCCCCAAATTTGCAGTATACAGAAAAACAAGGACGGTTTTTTTTTTGCACTCCGGTTGTTGTAAGTACAAATCCCTCATAATCTGATCCAGAGCGTAAAATAAGGGGACAGGCGCTAAAATTTAGGTAAAGAATAAAAGGGGAGAAGGTTTGATTTTGGGGGGTGAGTTAACACTCTTGTACTGTATGCGAGCCGAAGGCTGATAACTGGTTTATCACTGTACGGATTTTTTCCGCATGCTCAAGATACTCATTTTTGAGATCTGATATTTTACTGGACATTTCCTTGAATTCGGATGACAGTGATTCACTGTGCTTTGCGACGGCATTATCGTATTTTGCTTTCATCATCACCAGGGCTTTATCAACAGCTCTGCCATATTCTTTTTTGAGGGAGTTAACACGGTCCATGGTTTTTTCATACTCCCATTTCAGGCGCAGGGTCATTTTTTCCGCAGCTGTTACATATTCATGATGGAGAGATCCGACAAGTTCATCCACTGATATGATTTGATCCACTCGATAGGCATTGGAGCCGGCAAAGGCGAATCCTCTCTTGAGGTTTCCTTTCCTGGCGTGGTTCAAGGCAATGGCAATACAGTATTTGGCTTTTTCTGCCTGGCAACTCCTCAGACACTTCCATGCACAACTCGACAAATCTTTGTTTTTAGAATTATCAGTATTAAAAAATTCACCTTTAATGGCCCGGCCAGGTAGTCCGACCGGACTGGCGATGATAATAACATCATCTTTCTGACAATTAATATAGGATTTCTTGAATTCAATGTCTGCATCACACTCATGGGTGGCCACAAAACGGGTTCCCATTTGTACACCGCTGGCGCCCAATTGCATGAAATGACATATATCTTCGCCCGTATATATCCCGCCTGCCGCAATTACAGGAATCTTTCGTTTCAGTTGTGCCTCAAAGACGGAAACTGTGTCCACGACCCGGGGTATCAGATTTTCCAGTTTGTTATCGGGATTGTCCAACTCCTCTTTTTTAAAACCGAGGTGCCCGCCGGCCATGGGCCCTTCGACAACAACGGCATCAGGAATATCCTGATAGTTTGCCTGCCAGTATTTGAATATAATCTGAACGGCTCTATGGGAACTGACAATGGGGATAACTTTAACATTGGCGGCCCTAAGTTCTTTAACAGGTATTCCTTTTATCGGCAAACCCGCTCCCAATATGACCAGGTCCACCCTTTCTTCGATACAAACATTCAACAGGCTGTGGAAATCATTGCCCGCCACCATGATATTGACTCCCAGGCTGCCGTCACTTTTCTTCTTGAAAGAGCGGATTTCTTTTCTCAACGCTCTACTATTGGCCGCCTGGGGATTTTTAAAGTATTCAGGATCCAGCAGACCAATGGCTGTGGCAGCTATTACTCCGATTCCACCCTGGTTGGAAACGGCTGCAGCAAGGTTTGAAAGGGATATACCCACGGCCATCCCCCCCTGAATTACAGGCAATTTCACCTGGAGATCACCGATCTTCAGAGGCGGGAAGGTTATTTTATCCCTGTTAAAAATAGAGGACAACCACCGGGGAATATCAATCTTTGGCAAGGAAGGAAAATTTGCAAATAAATCCAATATTTACTCTCTTTAAAATAGAATTTTACCATATCATAAAAAAGGTGTCAATTTTGTCAAAAACAGATGTTTTGACATAGACGAGATTATCCTGTATATAGTGGATTAATCATGAAGGCTTTGGTAATAGTAAATCCAAGGGCAGGGAAAGGAAATACCCTCAAAATGCTGCCCAGGATTAAACAAATGGCTCAAAAAACTGGTCATCATTACAATTGGAACATTACCGGAACCGCCGAAGAGATGCAAAATTTAATCATTACAGCCCCGGCTGCCGGAATGGAGACGGTGTTTTTATTGGGGGGTGACGGTACCATTCACCAGGCCCTGCCTGCTCTGACAAAGAGCAATCTTCCTCTGGGTTTGATACCGTTGGGGAGCATTTCGGTGTTTACGTGCCAATCGCCGAGGG
>CBFDCH010000584.1:0-2337 GCA_965603235.1 uncultured bacterium
CAAAGACCGGTGGAGCCCATAAGTTCTTCTCCATCTCTTGCCGGAGATACTTTTTAAAAAACAGACCGGCCCGGCGATTGGGGAAAACAAAAGCAATCTGGTGAAGGGAATTGCCATATTTTTGAAAAAATCGGCGGGCCAGGCGCGGTAAAAATTTCTTATCCATTCTGTTTGGTAACCTCTTTGGTTTTCATGGTTGAAAGATAGAACAGAAAACCCCTCACCCGGTCATGCCCCATACCCTCTATCAATTGCATATACTCCCCCACTTGCTGGTAGTGTTTCTCCTGTTCATCTCCGCTCTTAAAATCTACCACCCATATCCCATCTTCCGTCAGAATAACCCGGTCCGGCCTCTTGTCACCCTCCTTGGTAAGGATGGTGAATTCGGAGAAGGCACGGTTTTGCGGGTTAAACCATCTTTTAACATCCTCTCTGGCAAACATCTGCTTCAGTTCATCCTGGACCCGGGGATAATCACTCCTGGAAATCTCACCTGAATTTACAAACTTTTCAAGCACAGGATCCACATCGTCAGTGGTGACAATTTCTGCCAGAATTTTATGCAGCAAATTTCCCCATTGAACCTTCCGGCTGCGGGCCGCATCGGTGAATTTCCAGAAATCTTTTGCTTCACGACGTACGGTCAATCGGTCATACCATTGATGAGAAACAAGGATTTTGATTTCCCGATATACTCCCCTTGCCACCCTCTCCTTTTCAGATGGAGAATCGGATTGGCCCAACACAAATCTGTTTTCTCCTTTTTCTTCCTGCATCAGAGGTTTGGCAATATGGGTCAAAAACCAATTATTCATGCGGTCATGGGGAATTGACTCTGACCCATCATTTTGCCCAATAAGGTACAACCGCTCTGAAGCCCTGGTGCAAGCTACATAAAAAAGATTTATATTGTCCAGGATAACCTTATCTCTCTCCTGGAGGTAGGCATTTTTAAACAGCGATTCAGCCAAGCGGCGGTCACGGTTCACCAAAAGAGGAATTTGACTGATTGGATTCTCAGAAATTTCGCCCTCCAGGCATAACCACTGCTTTTTATCTTCTGAAAACTGCCAATCGGGGAATGGTAAAATCACCACTGGAAATTCCAATCCCTTGGCCTTGTGAATCGTCAGGATTTTAACGGCCTCCTTTTGTTCTGTAAGTTCAAGGAAGAAATCCCTACTATTATATTCCCACCAATCCAGGAAGGAGGAGAGATCATCACTATTATCCTGGGCATACAGATTAACACGGTCCAAAAATGCCTGGACATAACTGGTCTGTTGCCCGCCCGTTAAAGAGGAGAGGGAAAATATACGTACCAGTTCCTCAATCAGCTCATAGATAGGCATACGGATCAGGTAATCTTTACGGCGTATAAACTCACCCAGTTGGGGCCAGAGGTATTTGATATCATTGGTAAAAAAATAGTTTTCCAGATCCTTAATATTCACTGCCGGGTAAACTGGAAACAACACGGGAAAATAAACCAGAGAAATTTCGACTATCTTGTTTCCAGGATTCAACAAATATTTCAGCGCATTAATAATAAACTGAACCACAGGAGAATGGGTTATATGCAAAGAATCGGATGATATCACAGCCATTCCGTTGTCTATTAAATACTGAGCCACCTCCTCCCCTTCACTTCTTTTGCGCACAAGGACGCAGATATCCGACAATTTAAATCCTGATGCCAGGTTCTGGTCCACAATCTCCTTTACTCTCTGCTGCACACGGGATTTGTTCTTCCCTTCCTCTTCCGGCAGCAGATCGAGAGAGACCAGCCCTCCTGGAGAATCGGCAGGTTGCTGCTGAATTTCATCATAAACACCCTTTAAATTGGGATGAGAGGGTGCCAGGATTTCTATTACTCCGCTAAAAAATTTATTATTAAATTTTACAATATTATCCAGGCTGCGGTAATTCACCATCAACCGCTTTACTTTCAGTTGCTGATCACTGAACTGAGACTGAATCTCCTTTTCCATGATCTCAACGTCTCCGCCTCGGAACCGGTAGATCGACTGTTTTCCATCCCCGACCACCATATTAAAGGCATTGTAACCCAGGGAATCTTCGATCAATGGCAGCAGATTTTGCCACTGCAAACGGTTGGTGTCCTGAAATTCGTCAATTAGGTAGTGGTGGTAGCGTTCGCCCAGAACAGTGTAAATAAATGGAACCGGGGAATTTTGCACAATATCATTCACTTTTAAATTAAAATCTGAAATTGGCAGGATATTAAATTCCTCCTTATACTTCTCCACCAATTCCTTGATCTGGTTGATAATGGCCAGCAAATATATATTGGACAGGATTAACCGGGCTGTA
>CBFDCH010000585.1:0-2335 GCA_965603235.1 uncultured bacterium
GCTATTGTTTTGTCTCAATCTGTCGGCTTATACGGAAGATGAAAAAAATACCATAAAGGTGGTGAAGGCAACAAAAAAATCGGTTGTTTTTGTCACTAAAATACAAAAAACCAGGGATTTTTTCTTTGGCAGCCGCGAGGTTGCCAGAGGTACAGGCAGTGGTTTTGTATGGGACACCAACGGCCACATTGTTACCAATTACCATGTGGTTGAGGGTGGCGAGAGATTTGCTATCAGTTGCCCGGATCAAAAAACATATCCAGCCAGGCTGGTAGGCGGAGAACCGGCCAAAGACATTGCGGTACTCAAGATCGTTGGCGATTCAAGCAAATTCGTTCCCCTGGTACCGGGTGTTTCCCGGACACTGCTGGTGGGACAAAAAGTGATTGCCATTGGCAATCCCTTTGGTTTTGATCACACTGTTACCACGGGCATTGTCAGCGCCCTGGGCAGAAATATTGAAGGGTATGGCGGTATAACCATCCGAGATATGATCCAGACCGATGCCTCCATTAATCCCGGTAATTCCGGAGGTCCCTCGCTAAATTCTGACGGTGAATTAATCGGCATGAATACAATGATTTATTCTAAAACAGGCACCTCGTCTGGTATAGGCTTTGCAGTTCCAGTCGATATCATAAAAAAGATCGTTCCGCAAATAATCAAATATGGCAAAGTGATTCGGCCGGGAGTTGGAGTTTCCTTCCTGCCCAAACAATATTCCAGGCAACTTGATGTGGAAGGTGCAATTATACTGGAAGTCCCCAAGGAGAGTAATGCCTATCGGGCGGGACTCAGGGGCGTGTACAGGGACCGCTCCGGCCGCGTTTTGGTGGGGGATGTTATTGTAGACATAAATGGTATAAAAATCTCCTCCTATGACAACTATTACAATGCCATGGATAATTTTCGCATTGGCCAGCGTGTCACCATCACGGTCATGAGGGATGAAAAACCTAAAAAAATTACCATGAGATTGGTTAAGATAGATTAGATTTTGTTGAAAATCTTGTCATATAAAGTATAATAATTCTGGTGAATTATTATTTCTTCATTTTAATCAAAAGGGGAACAAATGTATAAAAAACAATTATTTATCCTGGTTATACTGGCTAGCTTGATATTCCTGCCTACAGCATGCAAGAAAAAACCTGCTGAGGATGCCGTTGATCCCAAAACTCCACCTGAAACAGGCGTAAAAAAAGGTCCCCAGGAGGCAGCAAGTGCTTCAGAAAAATGGCAGCAGATGCTGGCCACCAACATGGAAACTTTTAAGAGGGGCGACACCTGGCAGAGTAAAGGTGCGGTTTATGTGGTTGCCTATCACCCCCAGGGGCAGACACGCCGCATAGATGAAGTTGATGAGATCAATATTACCTTCTCACAACCGGTGGCACCCCTGGAAAAGGTGAAAAAAGATACACCCTCCCTGATATCCATCATTCCCGCCGTTAAAGGGGAAGGATTTTGGAAAAATTCAAATACCTATTGTTTCCGGATAGATGAGCCATTAAAGTACTCCACCCGCTACCAGGTTGAATTCAACGGCTACACCTCTTTTTCAGATAAAAAGGTTGAAGCAAAAAGATGGTCCTTTGCCACACCAACCGTCCGTATCATCAAGAGTAAACCCTATAATAAGGCCAGACATCAAACCTTAAGGCAAAAGATCATCGTACACCTCTCCCAGGAAGTGAATCCACACCAGATAAAGGATTTTATCAAACTGACTGCTGCTGGCAGAGAGATGGCATTTTTAGTTAGATATTCCATGGAGAGTGAACGTAAACAGCTCTATTACTGGACTGAACGATACAAGAAGCAGCTGGCCCAGTTCATCACCATAACAGCGGCAGAAGGATTTCCCAAGGGATCCGATATCGTGGTCGCCATGACCAAAGGACTGCCATCTCTGCATGGCAACCTTGGTTTGACATCAGAACGGCGGATTACCTTCCGCACATACGAAGAATTTAAGATAAAAAAAATATCCGAACGGTTTATGGCTGATGAAGGTATTATCTTCTCCTTCACCAATCCTGTTGCCATCAACCAGCTGGTGGAAAAAGTTACCATCACTCCATCAGTTGCCCTGCGGAATGATCGCAAATGGACCTCACGGGAGTTTCACCTTTACGGCAAATTCAGGCCGGGACAGACCTATAAGATTGTGGTTCCGGAGGACCTTCGGGATCGCTACGGCAACAGATTGGGGCAGCAGGTGGAAGCTGAATGCCAGGCCCTTGATTACTCCACCTATTTTCACCCACCCGGCTATAATCATTATCTTCTGGAAAGCTATCTGGAAAAAGCGATACCAGTCAGTGTTAGAAAC
>CBFDCH010000586.1:0-2332 GCA_965603235.1 uncultured bacterium
TCTGCAAAAAACCTGTTGGTTTACCGTATCGAAATTGTTGATCGTAATGGCATACCAATCAGTTCGGAGTTGATTAAATATATTGAGAGGTCGTTTGAAAAATTTTTTCTGCCCTCCTACTCGCAGACCTTTTCCCAGATCAAGTCTGTGGGCGGATTTGAGCACTATGCCAGAGCCATTATACCCTTCCTGATGGAAGAGTTGAAACGGACTGCCACCACCCAGGTTTTTATTGATACAGAGAAAAAAACAGATTTTTGCATCCATATAAAACTTGTTATTGTCAGTCCTATCGGCAAAAGAGATGTGAGTGTTCAATTGATCTCCCGTTTGGGCAATCTGGCCGGCGTGGAGATCATCTCAGTTATCCCCCCAAAACGGTATTCAAAAAAAGTGGAGTTGAGTATTCTTAAATTAAATATCGACCTGGTTGAATTCAAGGATATAAATGATGTTTTTCATTCTTTAAAACGGGTTTTAAGGAAAATATTCGGCCAGATCAGAGACTTTGATGAAGGCTTGAGGGAGATCGATCTGGGGGTTTTAAATCAATTGACCAAAAAATTCCCCACCTCCAACTCCCTGCTGGTCAAAGAGATTTTTTACAATTGTGACGAGTTGTATCGCATTGAGAATCCCATCCGGATTCTCGAAGAGGTTATCAAACTGTGTTCCAAAGTCATAACCCGGGCAGAATCTGCGGCAAAGGATGAAATTATCCATGAATTCCGCAATATTAAAGCCCCGGCCCGCACCATCCTGGTTGTCTCTTTTCTCAAACAGAAGAAGGTGCTGGGCAAGTTAATTAAAAGGATGGCCAATATAGACCTCCATTTTACAAAAATTAGATGGAATCAACGTTTTTATTTGATCCTGGTATTAAGTAAAGAGGGTAAGCCCTTAAAAGACGATTTTATCAAAGAGATTTCGGATATGATTGCCTATTTTACCCGGACCGGAAAACTGGAGTGTTAAAGGAGTGGCAGTGGTATGAGTTTTTCACATCCCCAGGCATTCTTACTAAGCCTCATATTGGTCCCCTTCATTTTAATCGCCCTCTACAATTTTCGCCGCAAGAAGCAAATCTTTTTATTTCCAGTACAGCCTATGGTAGGTTGGGAATCAGGAGCGGCCAGGAAATAGCTTTTTTTAAAACCGTATTAATGCTGCTGGCCTTTATTTTTTTCATTGTTGCCCTGGCAGGCCCGCAATGGGGAGAACGGTATGAAAACATCGATGTTCAGGGAGTTGAGATGTTATTCATCCTGGACACCTCCAATTCGATGTTAGCCGAAGACCTGCAGCGAAACCGCCTGGAGGTTGCCAAGCAATTGATAAACCAGGTAGTTGATGCATTAAAAACCGATTATGTGGGTTTGATCAATTTTGCTGGTTCTGCCTATATCCAATGCCCTCTCACCATTGATTACGGTGTGTTCAAATTGTTGGTTGAAGCCACTGACATCAGCCCCAGAGAGGATCAGGGAACTGATTTTGCCAGCGCCTTCGAACTGGCGTTAAGATCCTATAAGGACTCCAAAACCAACCACAAACTGGTGATATTTATCACGGATGGAGAAGATCAGGAAGGGAGGTGGCAGGATTTTCTCAACCAGCTGAAAGAAGCCAAAGTGGTGGTGTTTGCTATTGGTGTGGGTCAGCGGGGCGGGGCTCCCATACCGGTCAGGGATAAGGATAACCGGGTGGTGGGTTGGAAAAAGGATAAGGATAATAAACGTATAAAAACCAGACTGGATGAACAAACTTTGATACATATTGCTTCAGAAACTGGCGGACAATATTTTTATTTGGGAAACATCACTTCGATTGATCGGTTGCTGGAAAATTTAAAGAATTTTGAAAAAGAGGTGATTTCCAGTAAGGTTAAATTGCAGAAGATCAGGAGGTTTCACTATCCCCTTTTTATTGGTATAATATTTCTCCTGATTGAATTGTTTTTGAGTGAGAGGAAATTAAAATGGAAAAACGGCTAGTAATATTGCTTCTGTGCCCCCTGCTGTTATTCTGGCACTGGAATGATCCGGCAGCCAAAAAAAATCAGCAGGGAATTGCCGCTTACCAGCAAAAAAAATATCAGGAGGCGCTTAACCAATTCCTGGCGGCCAAAGGGATCAAACCCAAACTACCCGAACTTAAGCTGAATACTGCCTCTGCCTTGTATCAACTTAAAAAATATGAAGAAGCCCTCGAGGAATTCTCCAAGATAGATCTGGAAAAATCAAAACTCTCCAAATCCAACTTTTTCTACAATATGGGTAATTCCTATTTCCGCTTACAAAAATACAAGGAAGCTCTGGAAAACTACAAGCAG
>CBFDCH010000587.1:0-2316 GCA_965603235.1 uncultured bacterium
GATCCTCCTTTTGACTTGGAATCAAATATGTGTGGAAAAAAATAATATCAGGATAACCGGAAAATGTCAAAGTGAGGGTAGGAATCCCAGGTAGTTTTTAAAATTATTTTCTCTCCGGCTCCCTGAAAATCCTGGACAGTCTAACGAGCTGAAGGCTGAAACAGCCATCAAGGCGGAGAGCTCCTGATCAGTCGGCTTTATGCGGTTGATAAACTCTTCCAGGGATGAATATCCGCTACCACGACAGGCAACGATGCGGGAAGAGATTTTAGCCCCAATCCATTTTACAAATATTAAGCCTGTACGAACAGCTCCATTCAATACCCCTCTCCATAAATTGTTGCTTATAAGTCCGCCCCGCGCCTGATTTTATATCCTTGCGCACCTTTTCAGCTCTTTCCAGACACCAGCCACTGACAGCCTGCAGCAGCAGGGTTATCTGTTCTTCAAAAATAATGGCCCCACGGGAATGGGGAAATAACTGCTTCAGAAGCGGATGATTTGTGTCCGGTGGATTTAAGTAGGAACTCCGCATGCCGCAGCGGGCAGGCCCCGGACGGATTACAGCGATGGTTATAGCCAGCTGCCGCAGGGTTTGCGGTTTCACTTTCAGCAGACTATCTCTTGCCAAAGGACTTTCAAGTTGGAAGCAGCCAATCGTACGGGCAGTCCTAATATTCTTCCACGCTTCAGTGTCTTCAAAATCAACGGTTCCGGGCGCTGCAACCGGTGCGATGACTTCAAAACTTCGCACACCCAGTAAATCCAGCTTAAATATTTTTAAACGCCGAATGGTATCCTTATCCCAGACCACCTGATCAAAACCAGCGGGAGATTTTTCCAGGGGAAATGTCTGACGGTTCTCTTCACCTGAAAATACAACCCCGCCTATATGGATGGATAATTCCTTGAACACCCCCTGCAATAGTGAGGCGTATCTATAAAGTTCATTTAATTTCCCTGTGCCTTGGCCCCGCAATTCATCGGGTGACGCAAACATGGGCATTTCCCTGCTCATCCTGTGAGCATCCTCAACATCAAAACCAAAACATCGAGCCACTCCATACAGGGCAGACCTGGCACCGAAAAATTTATGTGATGACACAAAAGAGACTTTGCCTGGAAAGACCCCAAACAACCACTCGAGCACCTGCGGGCGTCGGGAGGAATCGATGTCAATGTCAATGTCAGGCAGGTCATCACGGTACCTGTTGATAAACCGCTCAAATATAAGCTGGTGGTTAAGGGGATTGACCTGGGATAGACCCAACAGAAACAGAATGAAGGATGAAGCGGCTGAACCTCTGGAATTAAAATAGATTTTTTCCCGGCGGCAGTACCCTTGCTGTACCATTTTTCTCTTTACCATTTCTGTCAGCCTCTGCCGACTGGAAGGCGAGGTATAATCCGGAGCACAGCTTCCGGCATCGAATTTAAAGCAAACTTTGGCCGCCAGGTCAAAGGTATTCTTCATTGCCTCCTTTCCCAATTTGTGCCAGCGCTTAAAAATGGCGCCTGCAGTAATAGGGCCAAATAGAGGAATTTCTCCCCTGCTCATACAATTCAAGTTTTCTGTGATGGAATGGTGATTAAAAATTGACCGGGCTACCACAAATTTTTGCGGATTCTTGACATATTTTAAAGGCTGGGCCCAAACCAGAGGAATGGCATAGTGTTGGGCCTGCAAGACAACCTCCCTCTTTGTACCCCACTCCAGGCCTATATATAAGTTCTCAGGTTTGACAATCCCCTTTAATCTGTCCAACACTGCGGCCACTCTCGAGAGAGACCAATCCGTTGATATAAAAACCACCAGCAAATCGGAGTATCTTGAAAATACCCGGTGATTTAAAGAATGCGTTAAGGAGTAAAAGCCACAATCATTTCGGGGAAAGATGAGTAGTGTCCCCATTTCCTGCAGCCTTATTTCTAAACCCAGCATGGGTTTTAGTCCTTGCTTTAAAGCCTGCTGAAAAAAACTCTCCCAGCCAATTATTGAATGGAGATCGCAAAGAGCCATTGCCGGCAAGCCCTTGGAGAAAGAATAGGAAGCGTTTTCATAAACCGATACTGCACCCAGACCTCTGGAAAAAACCGAATGAACCCGCAATGGTATGTATCTCATATTTTTCTTATCGTTCGCTTTTTGTTCGCCTTTTGAATATAATATAGATTTCCTTTCTTGTCAATACTTCTGCAAGTCACTTCATCACCTCCCTGCTTGACAGTTTACCTGATTTTTGATAAGCTATTAAGGTTGAGTGGGTCTATAGCTCAACGGCTAGAGCCACCGGCTCATAACCGGTAGGTTCCAGG
>CBFDCH010000588.1:0-2308 GCA_965603235.1 uncultured bacterium
TGATCCGGTTGATCAAAATGGCATTCTCAATGGCAATCAAAGCGAAGCGGGAAACAAAAAAGGCATACTCTATATTTTCCTGAGTCAGATCTGTACGGTTGAACCTTAAACCCATTCCCAGGAGTATTTTTTTCTTTTCCGACTCTGAGATATTTATCAAATAATGTATCTTTTTTTCCAGTAACAATTGTTTTAATAGGGAATAGGATTCGGGCAGATCTTCAACTTTCAAAAAGAACCAGTTGGATTGAATTTTACGGATGTTTGTATCAAAAATCTTTTGTTCATGCTCGGAAAAACGGAATCCTCTTTTACGAAAGATGGTATTTTCACCATCAAAAAAAAATGCCTTTGAAATCCCCAGCTGACCCATCAGTGTAGAGAAAAAAATCCGGATTACATTATCAATCTGAAAGGAGGAGTAAATTGAGGATGAAAATTCATACAATGAGTTAAACTGGAATTCTTTCAGCTTTAGTTCACGTTTGAGTTTACTTAATTTTCGCTCTTCCACTTAATCATCTCACAGCTGTTGATGTCTCCAATGGTTTTATACTCAACTGAATCCATGATCCGTTTCATCAGAGCCACTCCCAGGCCCCCCTTCTTTTTGGCTTTAATCATTTTATTCAAATCAACCCTGGGTTCGCCCATGGTTGGAGGAACTCCGGAAAAGGTTATCTTTATTTTCAATCCATTGGCTGCGGAATAGAATTCCAAATTTATTTTTTCGGCTTCTTTCTTTTTATAGGAGTGAGTGATTACATTGGTAATGGCTTCGTCAACAGCCAGCGATATTTTTTGAGCATCCGTAATGGAAAATCCATTCAATATGGCAATATGGCGAGTCAGTTCCACCACCATTTTTAACATATCTGTTTTCGAAGATATTACAATCGAAAGTTGCGGTTTATTTTGAAACATCGTTAAATTTGTTTAATGCTGTTTTTTCATCATTTAAAAAATCATAAATATCAGTAAATCCCACCAGGTCAAATATTTCAAAAACCCGTTCGTTGAGAGAACAGAGTTTGATATCACCTCCCTTTTCCCGAATCTCATCCAGATATCCCATGATCACTCCCATACCTGCTGAGCTGATATAGTTCAGGTCTTTGCAATTCACCACAATTTTTATCACATCATTGCCAACCAGTTTAATGATCTCTTTTTCGAATCGTTCCACATTATGAGCATCCAGATGGCCTTTGGGATAGAGAACAGCAATCTCATCCAACAACCTAGACCTGACATGAAAATACTTCATCATTCACTCCTGAAAATTAGGTACTTCATTCTATTCTAATATATAATACGATTTTTTTCAATTAGCGTTCTCAAGCTTCTGGCTGCAAAAACTCCGAGAAATCAATATTTGCTAGTGAACATAACTTGCAGCATTGATGTCAATGGTGCAACCTGTGGCATGATCAGCCAATCCACTGGCCAACATCACCACCAGGGGTGCAATATCTCCGGGTTCGGTCAGACGGTCCAGGTTAACCTCCCTCATGGCTGTCTGATCGCCGGAGCGGCGAAAATACTCCTCTGCCATGTCGGTCTTTACAAATCCGGGAGCAACCAGGAAGGCCTTTATTCCACTATGACCCCAGCCCCGGGCAATGGATCTGGTCAGGGAGACCATACCCCCTTTGGATGCCGCATAGGCCAGATATTCCGGCGTATCTCCCCGAAAAGCAGCCCTTGATGAAACATTAATAATCCTGCCTCCGCTGCCGGAGAGAAAATGCCTTACTGCCAATTGACACAGAATAGCGGTGGCAGTCAGGTTGACAGCCAGGGTCTGATCCCATACCTCGAGCCATGCTGCCGGAGGTTGCTCAACTTTGGCCGGGACGAATATTCCCGCATTGTTCACCAGTACATCCAGATTCCCGTACTTCTCTAAAACCTTTTCAATAAGAGCAACACATTCGCCAGGCTGACCCAGATCCGCCTGAAAACTATCTGCACCGTTGCCAATCTCGGTCGCCAATTGCCTGGCCTTCTCTTCCTGGCGATGGAAATGGACTGCTACAATGGCCCCGGACCGGGCCATGGCCCGTGAGATTTCCTCTCCGATCCCCCGGCTGGCGCCGGTAACCAGTACTTTCTTTTGACTCAGATTAATTTCCATTTACATATTTCTCCTCAACAATTATACCTGAAAAACTACGGGGTACCAATCAGGCGCTCTGACCCAATTGTAAAGCAAAAGCTATACCGCCTGTAGCTAATAAGTGACAGATTGATTGTTAAAGAGTGGCAATTATGTTGCTTGCATAAAGAGGATTTCGGATAAATGTAT
>CBFDCH010000589.1:0-2306 GCA_965603235.1 uncultured bacterium
GGCCACGGCCTCCACGTTCCGCCACACGCGAAGGATATTGCCGCCCCAGATTTTTCTAATTTGTTCTTCCGTATATCCGCGGCGCACCATTTCAATGGTGAGATTTTTCATCTCACTGACATCGTAACAGCCGTCCAGGCCGCCCCCGCCGTCAAAATCAGAACCAATACCCACATGGTCAATGCCTGCCACCTTGATAATGTGATCAATGTGATCGACCACCTCTTTTACCGTGGCCATCTTTTGCGGATATTTTTTGCGAATGTCCCGCCAGGCCCGGCGCATCTTGTCGCGCTCCTCCTGGGAATGGGTCTCGCGGCTCATATATTTTTCCCTCAGCGTTTTCAGGGCAGCGTCTCTTTCGGGATTGGGGTCCGGTTGCTTAACAAAGGAACTGAGGATGCACATTTGGATCACCCCCCCCTTTTGCGCCAGTTGTTTTAACATCTGGTCATTGAGGTTGCGGGGGTGGTTGCACAGCGCGCGGGCACAGGAGTGGGAGGCAATCACCGGGGCTTTGGAGGTGTTCAGCACATCATAAAAGGATTGATCGGACATGTGTGAGACATCCACCATGATGCCCAGCCGGTTCATTTCCGCCACCACTTTTTTGCCAAACGGGCTCAAGCCCTTGTGTCTGGCGCCTCCCCGATCGGTGGAGGAGTCACAAATTTGATTGTTTCTGGAGTGACAGAGGGTGATATAGCGGGCTCCCAATTGGAAATATTTTTCGATCATGGAGAGATCCTCGCCAATGGGATAACCGTTCTCAATACCTATATAGATGGCCCGCTTGGCGCTTTTTTCGATTTTGTAGGCATCGGCGGCAGTCAGGGCCAGTTGAGCCAGATCAGAGTTCTTTTTTAGGGTCGAATGAATAGCGTCGAAAAGTTTGAGGGCTCTGGTTTTGGCTTTTTTGTATCCCTCGGGGGTGGTGTCGCCCTGGCCAATAAAAACAGCAAAAAAGATGGCGTCCAGCCCACCCTGTTTCATGCGGGGCAGGTCCACTTTGCCTTCCCCTTTCCGGGCATCGTGGCTTTTGCTGATATCGTATTCGGATCGCAGCAATTGGTAGGGGGTATCCACATGGGTGTCCACGGTCAATACAGCATCGTGGATGAGCGAGGCCCTGGCCTCGGGCGTTATTTTTAGCGGCACAGCGCTGCGGCAACTGGCCAGGAAAAAAAGCAGGCTGTAACTAACAATAAATTTAAATATGTTGATGGATTTCATGAGAACTCCTTTGAAAAAAAATGGTCCTGGTTGCTGAAAAACTAATTATTTCTCACATTTCAGTAAAAGTCAAGATTTGTTTATTTATGTGTGGGTCGATTTTTCTTCGTGCAGGCGGTCACTGATAAGGCCGAAAAATGAGTGGCTGTCGCTCTGAAAAAACCAGCCCAGATGGGAAAAACAATGGGAGCAGAGGGAATGATTCCAGGCATAGCCGTCAAACCAGGTAAAATCAAGGGTGGGGGTGCCCTGGTTCACGCATCCCGGAGCAGCGGAAAAAGAGCGAATGGTAAAAGCGATGCCCGCGGGATTGCTGCAGGTGTGCTGGCGCTGGCCGTCAATGGCTATGGCATGGCTATTGGAGGTGATGGGGTTTTTGCACAATTTGCAGATAATATTGTTATTGTTTTCTTCTGGAGGACCTGCTTTTGAGCGGGATTTTTCGGCGATTTTCTGCAATCGCTTTTTGGAAAGTTTTTGCAGGAGGTGAATGGCCCGGCTTGGCAGTAAAATGCTACCATACTCAGCTACCAATGGCATCACGCTCCCTGGTTAATATACTATTTAAAAATTCAGGGTTTTCAATTGTCAGGGCGCAAAAAATGATTGAGTTGGTGACTGCAGCGGTCCAGATCGGTGATTCAAGAGCTTAAAGGCGGCAGGAGGTTACACCCCTCTTTTTGAGGTAACTCTGGTGGTACTCTTCGGCCGGGTAAAAGGGTGTGGCAGCTGTGATTTCTGTGACAATGGTTCGCTTAAATTTGCCGGAGGCCTGGAGCCTGGTTTTAACCTTTTCGGCTATTTGCCGCTGCAGGCTATTATGGAAAAAAATGGCTGAGCGGTATTGACTGCCAACATCCGGTCCCTGACGGTTTAATGTAGTGGGATCGTGAATGCGCCAGAAGGTTTTCAATAATTTTTCGTAGGACACTTTGCGCGGATCAAAAGTCAGGTGCACCACTTCCGCATGCTCGGTGCGGCCGCCGCACACTTCCCGGTAGGTGGGATTTGTTAAATGGCCGCCCATGTAGCCAACCCGGGTGGAGAGTACTCCCTGCAACTGCTGGAAGGTC
>CBFDCH010000590.1:0-2294 GCA_965603235.1 uncultured bacterium
GCTTATTATTTTTTAGATTTATCATGGGTAGCATGGCGGCTAAAAAGATGGCGATACAAATAAAAAGGACTGCTTTTTGTCTTGTCCATCTGGTATTATCGGTTATACCGGAAACCAACACTTCAAATGCAGCAACATCGGACAGGTATGCCGCACCCCACAATCCAATAAAGAAAAGAAATCCGAACAGCCATCCCATTGGCATTTGAGCAAATGTTTTGGGCAATGTCTGAAAAATAAGAGCCGGCCCGGAATCGGGACGGAGGTTAAAAGCAAAAACTGCCGGGAAAATGGCCAATCCTGCCAGTATACCTGCCAGCAAATCCCCCAATCCGGTAAAAATACTATTGCGGGGAATATTCTCCCGCTTACCCAGGTAGGAACCATAAACCACCATAAAGGTTCCTCCCAGGGAGAGGGAAAAGATAGCTTGCCCAAGGGCAGCAGCCATAACTGTACTATTTATATTTTTAATCTGAAAGTCACCGATATATTTACTTAACCCGGCAGCTGCCCCAGGTAGAGTGACTGCTCTGAATATAAGGATGATCAGAATAACAAATAAGGTCGGCATAATAAACTTACTGGCCTTCTCAATTCCCCTCCTTAAGCCCCTTAACAACACAACAGCTATCAAAAGGATGACTGAACCGGTCATGATCATTTGCAAAAAAAAAGAGAGACTGTTAAAACCCTCAGCAGGAGGAAGTATCAAGCCTGGATCACAAAACGTTCCCAGTAAAGGTTTAAGGATCTGACAGAGACCATAATACCCAACCCAGCCTATGGTATTTGTATAATAACCGGAAGCGCATATGACAACAATAAAGAGAAACCCTCCAACAACCTTCCCCCAGGGAAGCCCCCCTTTATCAAAAGCCCCCATTGTGCCACGCTGGGTGTATCTACCCAGAGTCCATTCCGCCATTAAAGCTGGTATGCCAACCAAAAAGATAAAACAAACATAAACGATCACAAAGGTGATCCCGCCAAATTTTCCCACCATGTAGGGGAAACGCCATATATTACCCAATCCTACGGCTACACCTATCATGGTCATCAACAAGCCGAACCTGGATGTAAATGTTTCCCTTTTTTGCATATCAAACTCCCTGCGAGGCAAAAGAGTATCAATTATAACCGAATTTGAATAGATAATTCAAAGCAGGTATTGGCGGAGTTATAAAACGTTTGGCAAAAATAGGAGAAAAAATCACAAATATATAACATAATATGTTTTAGTTAATTTCATGATTCAGGAGTCATTCCCATGTCAGAAAAAGACAAAACTGTTAGTAGCCTTTTAGATGAATTACAACAATTACGGAACAAGATCGACAAACAGGAAGATCTTGAATCAAAGCTAAAAGGAAAAGAGCGCGAGATTAAATACCTTGAGGAACGATACCGGTCGTTATATGAGGACTCCAGTATCTGTAAATTAAGTATCCTCATGGAAACAGAAAAAATACTTCGCGTTAACGAATCCAGTGTAGAAATATTTGGCTACCCTTCAAGACACGAGCTCATATCCGACTTTGATTTCAATTTTCATTGGGGTGATGGCAATTTTAAGGAGAAAGTATTCTCAACCATCAGAGGGAGTGGATTTGTCAGCGGCGTTATTACCCGGATGATTCGCAAAAACACAACCTATTTTTGGGCTGAATTTAACGCTGTATTATCTGAAGGTGATATGGTGATGGAGTGTTTTATCCTTGATATTACCGAACGTAAACGGATGCAGGAGGTGCGTGCTTACTCCGGCCAGACCCTGAGGTCCGTTAAAAGAACTGTTCCCGATATCATCTACAAGCTTGATCCTCAGGGTAGAATTACCTTTATCGGTGATCCAGTTAAGAACTACGGATTCTCTCCAGAGGAATTAATTGGCAAAAACGTACTGGACCTGGTGCATCCGGATGATCGATCCAGGGCATCATACAGAATCAATGAAAGGCGGACCGGATTCCGCAGCACCAAATCACTCGAGGTGAGGCTGCTGCACAAAGATGATCTAAGCCTGCCCCTCAGTCGGTTACGTAAGAAGAGGAACAAACCCATATCATTAATTGCTGCGGAAGGATTGTATGTCAGCCAGGACGCAATAACCCGAAATTTTATCGGCACACAGGGCATTGTGATTGATATAACCGAGAGAAAAAAAACCGAAGAGGCTTTACGAAAAGCCAAAGATGCCGCAGAATCTGCCAATCGCCTCAAATCTGAATTCCTGGCCAATATGTCACACAATATCCGTACTCCGCTAAATGGTATTCTGGGATTTGCCAACC
>CBFDCH010000591.1:0-2289 GCA_965603235.1 uncultured bacterium
ATAAATCCGCAGGAATTGCAGGCCAATATCAAGGAAAAGCACTTTCTTTTGCTCTCTGACCACATGGTGTATGATCCCATGTTTTTGCAAAACATTCTGACAAAGGAAATGGAGACCAAGCAAAGCTGGTTGTTGCTAGAGGTTAACGGACCTTCTCCGGATGCCTTATTAAAAGTTAAAATCAATTCGCAACAAGACCGAATTCAGAAAATTGGATCTGATCTTGAGGATTATCAAGGAGTGAGCTGCGGATTGGCACTTGTTGAGAGTAGTAACATTTCTCAATTGATCGCCAGTTTGAAACAGGAATATTCTCTTTCAGGATTGGAGAAATTCTATCAGAGATGGCTGCTAAAAAGCGAAATTCTGCCTGTTGATGTGGATCCGGGATTTTGTTTTTTGATTCACTCGAATAAAACATTCAAACTGGCTGAGAAACGATTATTGAATACAACTCGCAAGGACACCGATGGATTTGTGTCCCGTCACCTGAACCGTTATATTTCCCTGTTCCTTTCAAGATGGCTCCTAAAATGGCATATCACTGCCAAACAAGTAACCCTGACCAACCTGTTGTTGGGGGTTGTTAGTGCCATTTTTATGGCCCTGGGTGGGCATATTAATTCTGTTATTGGAGGGTTTTTTTTCCAGTTCACCTCAATCGTTGATGGTAGTGATGGGGAAGTGGCAAAACTCTCTTTTCAAGAATCTAAAGCTGGTGCCCGGCTCGACACATTGTGTGACAAAATTATTACATTTATTTTTTTTACGGCAATGTCAATAGGCTTATTTCGCAGTCAAGGGAATTCCATATATATAATTTTGGGCGGACTATCCCTGTTCTCAATGGGGTTTCTCTATTATCTGTTGGCGTTATATCTGAAAAAAACCAGAGGCTCGGGAAGTTTGGTGAAGGTGGTTAAAGATATTGAGGACCATGGAGAGTACTCCCGTCAGCCGGGCCAAACCGCCATTTCCAGGGCGATTTCGGTTTTATTTTCCCGGTTTGGATTTTTGATCAGGCGTGATTTTTTCGCATTTTTTTTCATGGTTCTATGTTTTTTCAATGGTATGGCTCTCATACTCTGGGCGTGTTCCATCATTATTCCATTGACTACCCTCTATTTACTCATATTTTATATGCGCAAGACCTAGGGGAGTTGCTTTCTCCGTATCTCTTTGATATTTTCGATGGTTTCTTTGGTTAAAGGGTACCGGCTGAAACTACGCGGTTCAGCCGGGCAAAATCCAATGGATTGAGCACTGGATGCCAATATGTCGAGGTATTCTTCCAGGTTTTGTTGAGGTTTTAGCCGGTCGATATTATGGCCATGGGTATGCAGCCAGGTCAGGATAATTGTCTCAGCCAGACAGCCCCACATGTCTCCTTTTCTCAGCAATCCCAGCTTAAAATGGGGATTAAAATTTGGCAGATGGATAATTCCGCCATCAACCACAATAATATCTTTGCGGTCTTTTAGCAGGTCTGGGGATATGGCGCTTGGCTGGGTGTCATCAATGATTATGGTGCCGGGCCTGATATATTCGCTTTGTAGGCGGGCCCCCCTGGCACTGGTAAAAACAATAATGAGATCCGCTTTTTTTAACTCGCTGGGTTCATCCAGAATAATGATATCATTGGCCAGGTTCTGAGTGTCCAGCTTGGTTTTTAGGGTGATCAGTTTTTCCATTTGCCGGGGCTGGTCAAATAGTAAAATTTGCTTGACCTGCTCAGCCAGTTTGAGGGTGACGTGATGTCCGGTAATCTGTGAACCGCCAATAATGGCTGTGGTTGAATTTTTTAAGTTTAGGCTAAAGAGTTCGGCAAGTTGCCTGATATTCTCTAGTGTGATAATTATACTAAAAGCAAACCCAGTGGTAATTTTGATATCTACCTGATCTTCCAGCCACTGGGCATCGGGAATTAGTGGCGGGATAAGGGCTCCCAATCCTACTGTGCATGACCCCATATTGCGCCCCAGAATTGAGGCCTGAACCACCTTTTGACGAAAGGTTTTGATATCCCGGAATATGATCTCCGGAGTGGAGGGAATGGTGATGAAATGACCCTTGATCAGATCTCCCTTGGCCGTGGTCAATTGACTCTCCATTACGGAGGTCAATATGGGCCAGAGGCGTTTTAACATGGTAACCCTGGATTTACGGGGAATCAGGCGCATATACTGAAATTTACTGTATACATCTTCGAATGTGCGTGGGTGAGCGATAAATGAAAATTTAATCTCTTCTTTTACCTGTTTGCGGAAGCGAATCCGCCAAAAGCTGTAG
>CBFDCH010000592.1:0-2288 GCA_965603235.1 uncultured bacterium
AGCCTGGAAACAAGGTTAAAGATCCCCAGACCGGAGGGGTATTGGGAGGTTAGCATAGAGGCGATCGAAGGCAGGGTCCAGGGGGAGGTGGCGTAACAATTGTTAAAGGCAATACCATCTGCCATTAATGATTTTTGCAGCGTCGGGGTAAATGTTTTTTCGCCCTGGCCAACGGCCGTATAATCGGTGCGTAATGTATCCACCACTACCAGGACCACATTGGGTTCTTTCTTTACACGGGTCTGAAATATAGACACATTAACAGCCACCAGCAATACGGTCAACAACACCATGCCCATTTTGAAAAAGAACGAACCAAAAAGCCGTTTCATAAATAACACCAGGAACAATAGCATTAACACCGGCACCACCATGAGGCTGTGCAGAAATAGGGGCGAAGGCTGCAGAATTGATACAATATCTCTGATGGATGACCGGATCAGGTAGAGCAGGGTAAAAACAATAATAGCTGAAAAGATGAGTTGGTACCGCCATTTCCAGAAGCGAATGGCAATCATGGCCAGAAAAACCGGAATAGAGGAGATCAACAACGCCAGTACCCATTGTTGCTGGAAGATTATTAAAATTGAGGCGTGTAACTTATGGGCCAGGTAGCGCTGCTCCAATATCTCTTTATAAGGAATTAAAAAGAGGGCCAGGATAAAGGAAATAGAGAACCATGTACACACACCTGAAATCAGGGGAAATGCTTTTTTATCTTCTGCCATATCAGCTGCCGCTGGCAATTATTAACTAAAACTGCCTATACAGTTATATAATTTTACCATATAATTACAGAAAAAGCAATATACACCTCCCCCAGCCCACCCTCCCGTATTTTCAGGCACCTATAAATTATTGAATGTAAAAATGTAGCGTCTGCTTTTTTAATGAAACGGATGAATTTTTTTCACTGCGTGGTGAAAAAATAAATTCCTCGATACAATACTGGCCAGGCTGTATCTAATCAATCGTGAAATTGAGGGTTACGCTGGCGCCGACCGGAATATTTCCCGATTTATCGGCAATCCGGCGGCCCTTATAATAAGCAGCAATGAAAAAGGTGCCCCCTCCCTGCTCTGTGGATATCACCGTTACTGTGGCCGTATAGGTACCAGGCGGCAGATTCAGTCCATAGGAGCGCAGCGCCCCCTTGGGGGTGGAGCCCAGGTTTCCCTGGCCTGTAACCGACAGGGAAAACATATCATCCTTAACCGGTCCGGCATCATATAGAGTAAAAGCAATATTGTAGCCACTCATTTCCACCACACCCTCATCCTGAAGGCCGTCAAAATCCTGGTCAGTGCCGTCTCCGGGCACCTCTGAGAGGATGGCCCCATCCTGTAGGAAATCGGGATCGAGTCCCTTTTGCGAGGTAATCGATTCCCCCATCTGGCGTAATTCATTCTCATCACAGGCCAATTCGTTCAGCTTGGCTGTAATAGCGATTTTACTGCTCTTTACCAGGTTGACTTTAGCCTTGAGGTTGGTCACATCGGATAAGAGCCCGCTGATACTGAAGTCCTTTTCCAGGTCACAGATACCAATGGCTACAATGAGCTGGGAGGAGAGGTCATTTAAATCATTGGTCAGGTATTCCAGCTCCTGGGCCACCTGCAGGGCATTGGTAAAACAATAAGCCACGATCCCATCCTGGCAGGGATTCGATACCCGGGTATGAATTTGCTGGAAAAACTTGCTGGCCAGAATTGTAAACCGGCTGTAATCCTCATTTATTTTCAGCTTCAGGTCATCGAATTTTTTAAATGAAACTTTAATATCAGCTTTACAGGGATCTTTTTTTCCCTCTTTTTTCAGCTCATCAGCAATCTCAGCCAGAGTCTTGCAGAGGTTGTCCAGCTGACTCCTGACAAAGCCGGATTTACACTCGCACTTTTTTGTCTTTTCGTTCCATTTTTCGTTTGTTCTACACCGTTTTGGTTTCTGTTGCTGCTCCTGCTCGCTAATAGTTTGCGAAGCAGGATTGGCATCCTGGTCATGGTACTTACCGGGGAACAATATCACTGAACCCACAAAGAAAAGAATCAGCAGGCCAGACCAAATATATTTATTATTATCTCTCATGTTATCCTCCTTAATGGGTACGGTAGCGGACACCGAGTAAAACCAGGAACCGTTTGTTATACTCTACCGGATTGATGCTTACCAACTGGTCCATATCAGTATTGATCATGTAATAGTTAATCCGGCCAACCAGCTCAAATTTTTCCGTCAGGGGCACGGTCAGGATAGAATTGACCTGCATGGTGGTGGGGTGCCGCTGGAGA
>CBFDCH010000593.1:0-2288 GCA_965603235.1 uncultured bacterium
TTATGAGATGCTAAAGGAAATGATATTTGCAGGATTCGGCGGTCAGGGCGTTTTATCCATGGGTACACTGCTTGCATATGCGGCGATGAAGGAGGGAAAAGAGGTAAGTTGGATGCCCTCCTACGGCCCCGAGATGCGGGGGGGTACTGCCAATTGTATGGTCAATATCAGTGATGAACCCATCTCCTCTCCCATTGTGACCCAATATGATGTGGTTGTGGCCCTGAATCTGCCTTCATTGAAAAAATTTGAACCACGGGTAAAACCTGGGGGCATTCTGACCTGGGAAAGTACCAATATCAAGGAACCGCCGGTGCGAAAAGACATATCTGTATATGCCCTCGCTGCTGTTGAAAAAGCGACCAATGACCTGAAAAATGTGAAGGTGATGAATATGTTGATACTGGGAGCGATGGTGAAATTAATTCAGATTGTATCCAGGAATTCACTGCTGGTGGCTCTGCAAGAGACCCTACCCGAACGACATCACCATCTGATCCCCTTAAATGAAAAAGCCATTGATCTGGGGATGGAGCTGGTCTAAATTATTTTTTTACCTTTATTTTCAATTTCCCCCCAGTAACAGAGATGGCTACTTTGGCCTCTACCACGTTCTGGGTAATTAATTTCAATTTTAAGGAGTTGATAATCCGGTCCCGGTGAGAGTCAGTACTTTTATCCTCCGGGATAAAGGATTTACATCTTTTGTAAAAAGCCTCAAATGATTTTTCATCGTTAAGACTGACATCCACAAGATCGACTTTTTTCTCTTTGAGCTCATCCTTTGGTTTTTTTTTGGCCGGGATTGGTGTGTCTTCGAAAGTTATCTTCTTAGGAATCCGGGAAACCCCGGTTTCCAATTCATTCATTTTCTTTAGCCACATGTTGTTGTACAGAGAAAAACTTGAGGCCAGGTTCTGTACCAACAGATTCATCCGGGGGGACTTGTAATCTGATTCCAGTATTTTGCGGATTGAATTTTCAATGGTCTCCCTCTCCTTTTCTGGCGGCAGGCGAATATCACCTGAGAAAAAGAGGGTATATTGTATTTTCAATTGTTCAATCCTGCTGTTCAAGCGTTGGACTTTGAGTTCTGTTTTTGAATTTTTCTCGCCCTGATTTGCTTTTTCAGTTTGATCCATTTTGTTTCGCCTCTAACTATAATAACCTGAAAATTCTATTTTATCCATTCTTTTTTATATACTTGCCAACGACCGGTTCAAGTTTGTGATAGGTTTCTGAGGAGATTACAGCCGGGTCGGTTATGATATTGTTTTCCAGAGAAGTACCACAATCGCATACCCTCGGTTGCGAGGGCATGGCTTTAACCAGTGCTTCCACCAATTGCACAGCACTTTTACTGTTTTTGGAGAAATTTTGGGCAATGACTTCCACTGAAACCGCTTCAGCTTCATGGTGCCAGCAATCGTAGTCGGTTACAAAGGCCAGTGGCAAAAAACACATTTCAAGTTCTTTTGCCAGTTTTGCTTCCACTGCCTGGGTCATGCCGATGATGTCATAACCCAGCTGTCGATAGGTGTGGGATTCGGCTTGAGACGAAAATTGAGGTCCCTCCATATTATAGTAGATTCCTCCCTTATGTACTACGAGGTTCAGTTGTCTGGCTGATTTCTCAGCCAGCTCTGCCAGCAAGAAACAGGTGGGTTCACCCATGGATACATGTGCGGCAAGGCCATTTTCGAAGAAAGTTTTATCACGTTTAAAGGTGTTGTCAACGTATTGTTCGGGTATTACAAGATCAGTGGGTTTTAATTCTTCCTTTAATGAACCAACTGCACTAACAGAAATGATCTGCTCCACTCTCAGGAGTTTCATGGCAAACAAATTGCCCCTGTAATTCACCTCCGATGGATTCAAGTGATGGCCATGACCATGTCTGGCAATAAATGCCACAGGGGTGTTGTTTATCTCCCCCAAAAGCACATCCCCTGACGGGTCTCCAAAGGGAGTGGTCATTTTTGTGATGCGGGGATTTTTAATGCAGCTCATATTATAAAATCCGCTTCCCCCAAGAATACCAATGTCAGCTTGCTGCATCTTCACTTCCTTGTCAGAAATTTATGTTATACTTTTAATGCATTTGTATAATAATGTCAACATAAAAAAGTAGGTAATTAAGAATACTCTTGGCTGTGATGGGTGTTGTTTTGGGGGATTATTGGCTGTTTTTTAATACAATATCCCCATATGTGGTAGTTAGAATTATATCAGGATTTCCCTCAGTGGTGATTAATGAATAGGTTTGATCTTCACGCAGAATCTCCATC
>CBFDCH010000594.1:0-2282 GCA_965603235.1 uncultured bacterium
TGCCACATTTCACCTCTTGTTTTTATTAAATAATAAAGATATTTCGTCCAAAGAACTATCACACTTGCATTCATATTTATTTAAATTCATCCCGCAATTTGGACAAATTCCTTTGCAGTTCTTGCCACATACCGGGCTATAGGGGATAAAAAGATTTACCTGTTCAATGAGAATCTTGGCCATATCAATTTTATCACCCTCATAAAAAATGTACTCCATGTCGTCATGATTTAATGCACTATGAGCCACCTCGATCAGGCGTGCCGGGAATAATATGATGTCGAACTTGGAATTAATCTTTAGTTCATAATACTCCAAACAACGGATACATTTCAGGGAAACCGCTGTCTTTATTTTCCCCTTCACATTGATTTTTTTGCCATCCCGGCTCAGGTGCAGGTTGTGGTTAACATCTTCAAGGAAAAAAGCGCCCTCTTCAACCAGGAGGTTTTCATCCAATTCTGCGGAATCGTTGACTTGGATACCTTTTTCACTAATTCGATCTACATTTATCATCATATATTTTACCTTAAACTCTATATCAGAGTAAACAGCTAGATTTCTATCATATTTCCCGGCGAAAGTCAAGAAATCAAGAGTAAAAAGAGGCCTGCGGCCACACTTGGCAAAAATCCCACCCGCCTGCCCCATAATTTGTGAATTTAATCTGACTTCAAGGTAAATTCAGAAGTGAACGAGTTCATGGCTTCGGTTAACAAAATGTGATAGAATCAATTTCTTAAGGAGCGCATTAATGAAAAAAGAAGCCATTTGTACTGATAAGGCACCCGAAGCCCTGGGCCCTTACTCTCAGGCCATCAAAATCAACGGTTTCATATTCATATCCTGCCAGATCCCCATAAATCCACAGACCAACAAGGTGGTGGATGGAGATGTGGGAGTTCAGGCCCATCAGATATTTAAGAATATCAGAGCCATACTGGAGGAGTCTGGCGCCAGCATGGCCAATGCGGTGAAAGTAACGGTTTTCCTGCAAGATATGGCTGACTTTCAGCAGGTAAATGAGATTTATGCCCAACACTTCGATCAACCCTACCCTGCCCGTTCAGCCGTTGCAGTCAAAGAACTGCCCAAATCCGTGGATATCGGCATTGAGGTTATTGCAGCCTCATAAAAGGATCTGACATGAGCGTACGGGTCCGTTTTGCTCCATCTCCCACAGGATATCTTCATGTAGGTGGTGCCAGAACCGCCTTGTTTAATTATTTATTTGCCCGCTCTCATGGGGGCGCATTTATCCTCCGGATCGAAGATACGGATCAGAAACGGTTTCAAGAGGATGCTCTTGATGAAATTTTTGCCAGTTTATCCTGGCTTAACCTCCATTGGGATGAAGGACCCGGTAAAGAAGGGGACTTCGGTCCTTATGTCCAATCCCAACGTGTAGACCTTTACCGGGACCATGCCGCCAGGCTGGTAAAAGAAAATAAAGCATACCCATGTTTCTGTACCCCCGAACGGCTTAGCCAACTTCGAGAGGAACAACAAAAAGCAAAAGTACAACAATCAGGATACGACCGCCACTGCCGTTCTCTCTCCGAGGAGGAGAAAGAAGCTGAACTGGCAGCTGGCACCCCCCACGTGATCCGACTAAAAATCCCCGATAATCGGATCATTAGATTCTCTGATTTGATCCGTGGTGATATTGAATATCAAAGTGAAATTTTAGATGATATCGTATTGCTCAAGTCCGATGGTTTTCCCACCTACCATCTGGCCAACGTGATTGATGATCACTATATGGAAATTTCCCACGTGCTGAGAGGGGACGAATGGATTGCCTCAACACCCCGTCATGTATTGTTATATGAAGCCTTTGGCTGGCAGCCACCTCAATTTGCCCACATGCCGGTCATCCTTTCACCAGAGGGGGGGAAGTTATCCAAACGGAAAGGTGCAGCCTCGGTCATGGACTATAAAAATGACGGTTTTTTACCAGAAGCCCTTTTTAACTTCCTGGCCCTCTTGGGCTGGGCTCCAGGTGATGACCGGGAAATTATGAACCGAGAAGATATGGTGGCTGTATTTTCCCTGGAAAAAGTATCTGCCAAGGCAGCGGTTTTTGATGAAAAAAAGTTGGAATGGATGAACGGGCAATACCTTCGCCTGACAAGCACTGAATCGCTGATGCCCGAGGTGGAAAAGGAATGGCGAATTCTGGGCTATCTGACTGATGCTGATCAGCCTGACAGCGCTTACCTGAAGAGAGTGGTGGAGTTGTTAAAGGAGCGGAGCAGGCGAGTCAAAAACCTGGCTGAAAG
>CBFDCH010000595.1:0-2282 GCA_965603235.1 uncultured bacterium
ACCAGACAGCCAATGGCCATCAACAACCAGAACCAGCCAACCGCACTGGCACCCTGAACTTCAGGATCAAATCCATGATAAGTACTCAGAAATTTGGACATCCAGTCCACGATCCCCTGTTCCGTACCCACATAACAGAAGATGCCGAAAAAGAAGAGAATGACATATTTGTTTTTTAACAGCTGCAGGTAAGTGGTGATTGATTTGTCAACCTTTTCATCTTCTTTAAGTTCCACCTTTGGGAATTTCACCAACAACACCACAGTCAGCATGATAACCGCAACCACAGCGGATATGACATACATGGATATCCAATGCAGATTTTCAGGAACCACTTTCTTTAAAATATCAAAAAGTGCATTGCCCTGACCAGAATACTGGGGCATCCCCTTGACAATATAGGAAAACAGCATGGGCCCCACAAATCCAGCGGCCCCAAAAAAGAGCTGACCTATCACAGAAGTAAAAGCAAAATGCTCCTCCCCTCCGGCCACTCGCAGCAACGGATTAATGGCCACCTGCAGCATGGTCATACCTATACCGATCATAAAGAGGGCCAAAAGTCCGGTAATGAAAAAGGGGAATAAAGAAAAGAGGAGCGCACCGGCAAAGACAATGGTAAAAGCAGCTGAGATTACTTTTTTCTCTTTGTATTTTTCTACTAGAATTCCGGCTGGGATTGACATCACTCCATAAGCAATAAAGAAGGCAAGCGGCATCAAACCTGCCAGAAATAAACTCAAATCAAAAGATTTGATAAATGAGGGAACCAACGGACCAATCAAATTGGTGGTAAATGAAATGACAAAAAATATAACCAGTACAAAAAACACAATATAATAATTTCGTTTCATTTTTTCAATCTCCCCTGCTAATTGCCGGACACATTCCAGCCCGAATATTTGAACACCGGGACCTGTCCCTGCAGAGCTTTGGTAAAAAATGTAGCCCTAACCGTTCTTTTTTGGCCTGGCAGGATGGAAATATAATTATCCTGCCACAGAACCGGTAAAATGGTTTGCTGGGATTGTTGGCCCATTACCTTTAATTCAATAAAAAACGCCAATTGGTTACTGTTGTTTTCCAAGGTCACTGATACATGCTGTTGCTCGCCTGCCGCTTCAAAGCGATGGCTTACGTTAAGAGTAATCTTGGGCAGAGTGGCCAAAAGTTTAAAATCGGCATACCTTTTATTTGGAGTCCTAATCCAATTCGATTTGGTAAAATCAAGTATATCCTTTTTTTTAGAGAGCCAGTAAAAATTGCCGGCAATATCCTTGCCCTCCCCGTTTCTCAGGGTTAAATCGAGGAAGTAGACAGAAGTCAAATCTTTGATCTTAGGAAGGGTGTAAACCTTGTGTGAACTGTTTGCCGTAATACCGCTCTGCAGCTTCTTAGTAAAAATCATGCGGCCATCAAGGTTCACTAATTTGATCTCTACCTGCAAATCATCGAATGGCTGCAGCTGAGCATTTGCCATATATATATCGCCATTCTCATAATCATAAATGAGAGTCAACGGCTGATTGGCTTTGCGAGTGCCGTAAAAAGCGCCGCTGGGCATCAGGTAATAATCGTACAATTGCCAGAACATTGCCGGCCAGGCAGAATTATACATCCACTGAATAATGCCGGTAGTGGTGTGCTTTCTCACAGTATAGGCTTCGAACATGGCCCGCATTGCTTCGTAACTGGCCACCTGAGATTTTGTTAAAAACTCCTCTACAGAATTGGCTTCACCGTACCGTTGATCCAAGGCGTTCACATAATTCTTAATGGTATTAAATTCATTTCTGGCACAATGAAAATCCCACAACTCATTAATGGGCCACAATTTATCCTCTGGGATCATCTTTTTTAGGCTTTCCAGGGGCGGGGGTTGAGGACCGGGTCCGGTTTCAGTATTAAATCCAAAGGCCCCGCCCAACTTTTTATCTTCATACCAGTAGTTTGGCGTCACATAATCATAGGGTCCGGTCATCTTCACACCAGTGGGTCCTGAAATCCCACTCTCCAGTTCTTTACAGGCTGCCAGCAGGGGTCGGGTTGGATCTGTTTTTTTCAGGTAGCCATTGTACATTTTCTCCAATTCCGGTCTGGGCAGACGGTCACTTCCCAACACCCAGACAAAAATACTGGGATGATTGCGCAACCATTTCGCCTGATCCTGAAAAGACCTGGACATCAGCTCCATCTCCTCCGGAGTTTTTATGCCGCCGAATTCATCAACCTTTTTACCCAGGTAATTCTGCCATTCCCAGTGGCAACTCCAACCCGCCATT
>CBFDCH010000596.1:0-2273 GCA_965603235.1 uncultured bacterium
AATCAAATCACCCAGGCTGTCGATTTAAAAGGATTGGATGCGGTAAAGAATGAAATGATTAAGGTTGTGGATCAACTTAAGAGTAAAACCTATGATCAGATCGAATTTTATCATATCGATCCTACCACCGGGATCCAGAACCAGCAATTGCTGCAGAGATTTGACCGGTTCGGCCTGCAGTGGCCTGAACTTAAAAATCCAAGCGGTCAGGTTTTAGCGCCAGCCGGGAAAGGAATTCTGGCAATCGGCCTGGCATATGCCGGTAAATCGGTTGAACGTCAGCTCCTCTCGAAAAAATTAAAACTGACCGGCCGTGGGCTGGAGGAGCAGTTTGAAATTGCTGATGCCAAAACCATTCAGAGTTTTATTGAGGATAACCTGGACAACCTGATTGATGTCAATGAGGATCTGGGGTATCTCTCATCACACGGCGCCCTGCCTCTAACTGGATTGCCGCCGCAGCTGCGTATGATGCAGCAGCAGCAGGAGTCCTTGTCCAATCTGAATACCCTGCTCAGCAAAACCTATACAATCAAACAGGTAAATTTGAAGGATGATGAGATTCCAGAGAGCGTTGATACGCTGATTGTAGCAGGTACCAAAGAGAATTTCTCAGATTGGGAACTGCTGCAGATAGACCAGTTTCTGATGAAGGGAAAATCATTGGCTGTTTTTGTCGATTCCTTTAATGAAATCCAGCAGCAGCGGGGCCAGATGCAGGGTATGAACCAGCCGGTTTATATTCCGTTAAACACGGGCCTGGAAAAACTCCTCGATCATTATGGATTGAAGGTCAATAAAGCCTATGTTCTGGATGAAAGTTGCTATCGCAGCCGGGGAGGGCTTAATCAGGAGGAGATGCCCTACTATTTTGTACCTATCATTAAAAATGAAAATATCAACAATGCCATGCCGTTTATGGAAAACATCAAACAACTGGTAATGATGAAGATATCTCCACTGGAGACGATTGATGAAAAGATCAAGCAAAATTCATATACATTACACAAGCTCTTTTCCTCCACCGAGCGTTCCTGGCAAATGGCTGGCCGCATCAACCTGATGCCCTGGGGCATGAGGCCGCCTGCCTCTGATAAAGACCGAAAACAAATGGATCTGGCATATATTCTGGAAGGAGAGTTTCCCAGTTATTTCGCGGGAAAGCCCGTACCGGAAAAACCAAAGAAAGAAGAAAAAAAGGAAGAAACAGCTGACGCTGAAAAACCGGGCGAAAAAGCCAAACCGGAGAAAAAGGAACCGGAACTGATTAAATCACAATTAAAAAAAGAAGTGGATATCCTGAAAAAAGGACGGCCCGGTAGAATTCTCCTTGTTGGTACCAGCCAGATTCTAAAAAACAATATTATTGATCAAAATGGTGAGGCTCCGAATGCGGTTTTTGTGATGAATGCCATTGACTATCTGAACAACCGGGAGGATATTGCTGTTATGAGGAGTAAAAACCAGAGTTTTAATCCGCTGAGAGATAGTTCGCCATTTGCTCGCCGGATCATTAAAGTGGTTAATATTGGTGGTTTACCCGTTTTCTTCATGCTTTTTGGTGCGGTGATTTGGCTGCGCCGCAAGGCCAAACGGCGGGCCATTCAGGCCATGTTCAAACAATGATAATAGAGGGAGGAAAATAATGTCTCAAAATAAAATTAAAAAAGAATACCTGATAATCGGAATAGTAATAGTCCTTATGCTGGCCTACCTGCTGTTGAGAAATCCCGACAAAATGCACTACACACTTCCCCAATTAAAGGTTTTACCACAGGCTGAGATAACCAAGGTTGAGATTATTAAATCCAAAGAAACAATCACTCTGACAAGCAAAGATAAAAAGTGGTTTATCGCACCACTGTCATTCCCTGCGGATCAGACCAAAGTTGAAAAAATATTAAAGGTTATCACCTCAATGACATTGACCGACCTTCGCTCCACGGAAAAGAATTATTCCCTTTTCGGCCTGGGCAAGGATGATGGCATTACGGTCAAAGCCTATAAGGAAAACCAGCTGCTGCGTGAATTTAGTGTTGGCAAGGCAGCAGACACCTATCGCCATACCTTTGTCAAACTGGCAGGTGACAACAACGTGTACGCTGCCAGGACCAGCTTTAAAAGTGATTTTGACAGTAAAATGGATGACCTGAGAGATAAACAGGTAATGAAATTCGATAAGAACGAGATATCTGAATTCCGCATCAGCAAAGGTGACGTTTCTTTGCAATTGGCCAAGAAGGTGACACCGGTTAAACCAGCGCCCACTAAAG
>CBFDCH010000597.1:0-2268 GCA_965603235.1 uncultured bacterium
CTGTACGCCTTCAACTCATCCGGAAGGTGCAGGCGGTGGGACAAAAAAATCAGGGTATGGCCCAGATACTTATAACCCAGGGCGATCTCTTTGATCATGCGTACATTTTGCGGAGATTTCTCCAGATAGGGATGAAAATCACACAGGACAAAAATGGAGGGTGATTTATAGGACCTTATCTCCTTCAGCACCTGATCACTGCCGCAGGTATCGCTGCCGGAAACTTCCACAAAATTTTCTTCATTCAGGTGAACCAGACCGCCTGTTACCGCCCAGGTGTAAACCGGGATACTGACAGCCTTGGCCAAACGCCTGATTAGAGCGAGTACCCGTTCTTCTTCATCACTCTCAATCACCACCAGCGGTACCTTCGACTGGATGATCAGTGCCAAATCTTTGATGCTGTTCATATTTGCCATTTTCTTATTTTTGCCCTGCCGGCTTTTTAGAATGAAAAGCCGGGACAATTGCTCAACCGAGATAATATTAATTGTTTTCAGCAAATAATTCAACAGAACCCTGCAATTATGAATTGACGAATTGATGACCATCCCCTATAATTTTACTGACAACCAAAAAATCATGAAAAATATCGCAAGAAAAATTCTTCCGCAAAAAGTACTGAGCATGATGAGAAAAGCGTATTACCGCTTATCCCTGGTCAGAAAGATTTACTACCTGCCCCTCGAGATAAAGGATTTAATATCTGGCAAGGGGAAATCAAACCGCCCCCCCAGATCAAAAATACTGGTCGGGGATGGAAATTTTGACCAGATCGGCCGCGATTTTTTAAAATATTTCATCGACATCGCTAAATTAAAACCCCATGAGAAGGTCCTGGAAGCGGGCTGCGGCATCGGCAGAATGGCCATCCCCTTAACCACCTACCTGAGCTCAACCGGGAGTTATGAAGGTTTTGATCTGGTCGCGGACGCCATCAAATGGTGTCAGAAACAAATCACACCATTATTTCCCAACTTTATCTTCCAGGTGGCTGACATTCAAAACGACCTTTACAATCCAAAAGGAGGGTTTAGAGCCAGCCAGTATACCTTCCCCTATGATGACAACCATTTTGATTTTGTTTTTCTCACCTCTGTTCTTACCCACATGCTGCCCCCTGGCCTGCAGCACTATATAGCGGAAGTTTCCCGGGTGTTAAAACCGGGCGGCCGTACTCTGGCCACCTTTTTCCTGTTAAATGAAGAATCATGGCGGCATGTAAATTCGGGGAAAAGTCAGTTTAACCAGGAATATGCAGGGTGCCGGGTCATTGACAAAAAAATCCCTGAAGCAGCCATTGCCTACGAAGAAACACTTGTCCGGGAATCATTCCTCGCTCATGGGCTTGACATTGTTGAGCCTGTTTTATACGGCTCCTGGTGTCCCAGAGTAACATTCACCTCATCACAGGATATCATCCTGGCAACAAAAAAGACCACTGGCTGACCAAAAAGTCTATAGAAATTCCAAGTGTTTCTAATTATTGATTTGAACGTCTTCTGTGATTGATTGCAAATATTTCACCATCTTTTCCAGCTCCGCTTGACCGGGATTTATCTGGAGGGCCTGCTGCAGGTAGCGGAGCGACAGATTTACCCTTTTTAGACGGCGCAGGTAAAACAGGCCGATTGATTTTAAAACCACGTCATCCCCGGCATGTTCATTGACCAATTGCACGACCACGGTTTCAGCCATTTTCGCCTCCCCATTTTTGTAATACATTTCAATCAACTTGAATGTGTCTGTTTTGGTTGGCGACGGCAATCCTGTCAACAACTCAATTGCTGACCGGTAATTCAAGTAGGAGGCATAAAACACTACTTTCTGCCTGGGCTGGAGTGACGCAAATCTCTCCCTGATTTGTTGGCTCGACATGGCAAAGGTTTCATGAAAATGAATCTTATACTGCTGCTCCAGGGAAGCGGCTTTTTGCCAGAAATTATAGCCAATGTAGAGTTGAAAAAGTTTATTGTAACCCTCTTTTTTCCCTTTGAATTGACTGATAAGCTGATATAAAATCCTTTCCGCCCCGTCACTATCCCCCCGGGAGGCATATATTTTCGCCTTGAGGACATCCAGCTGGTATCTTTGCATGGGCGGCAATGCGGATGGCAGACGGTCAGCCAGAGCGATCACTTCATCATATTCTGCCCGATAGTATTCCAGATTTGCCAGAAGGATACTTATTGACCGGGCGGTAAAAGGCTGCACGGGATGTGTTAACGCTTTTTTAAGGTAATAATAGGCACTCAATTCATCATCCTG
>CBFDCH010000598.1:0-2255 GCA_965603235.1 uncultured bacterium
TCAAAAAATAGCATGTTATTCCTGACCACACCGCAAATCACATTGGTATTGCCAATAAAGCTGGCAACAAATTTACTGAGTGGATTTTCATAAATATCCATTGTCGTACCAATCTGTTCAATCATGCCTCGATTAATGATAACAATCTTGTCTGCAATTCTCATAGCCTCATTCTGATCATGGGTGACAAAGATACTGGTGAGGTTTATTTTTTTGTGAAGTCCATGGATCCAATGGGCAAGATTTTCCCGTATCCGGGCATCCAATGAACCAAATGGCTCATCCATCAGCAGTATACGAGGTTCCGGAGCCAAAGCCCTGGCCAGGGCAACCCTCTGTCTCTGGCCTCCGGAAAGCTGACTGGGAAAATGGTTTTCATACCCCGACAAGTTCACCAGATTTATCAACTCCCTAGTCTTATTTTTTATAAAATACTTTTCCTTCTTTTTAATCTCAAGACCGAAAGAGATGTTTTTCTCAACTGTCATATGTTTAAAGAGTGCATAATGCTGAAACACAAAGCCAATATTTCGCAGTTGTGTTTGCTGTCTGGAAACATCAAATCCATCAATAAAAATTTGCCCGGCGTCAGGGTTTTCCAGCCCGGCAATTATTCTCATTATTGTGCTTTTCCCCGAACCACTGGGTCCAAGGAGAGCAACCATTTCCCCCTCCATAACATCAAAAGTAACATTTTCAACCGCTATAAAATCTCCAAACCTTTTCGAAATGTTGCTTACTCTGATACCGTTCATCTCAATCTCCTTTCCCGTTTTAAAATAAAATTAATGATAAAAACAAATAAAAGAGAAATGATTAATAAAAAAAATGAGGCAGAAAAAGCCCCGACCATGTTCAAATCGGTGAATTGATCATGTATGTAAATGGTTGCTGACTGAGTTTGGTTTATGATATTGCCGGAAACCACCAACACAGCACCAAATTCGCCAATCGAGCGGGCAAAGGTCAAAATAATGCCATAGATCAATCCCCACTTGATCGAGGGCAGGGTTATTTTTAGAAAAGTCTGCAGCCTAGAACTGCCGAGGACGTAAGCAGCCTCTTCCTGTTCCACGCCACATTCACGGAGAACAGGAATAATTTCTTTGGCAACAAAGGGAAGAGTAACAAAGAGTGTGGCAATTACCATGGCCGGCAACGAATATAATACCTTAATGTCAAAAAGATCCAATAGGCCGCCAAACCAGCCTTTATTGCCAAATAAAACGATCAGCATAAAACCAACCACCACCGGGGATACTGCAAACGGAAGATCAAGCAAACTTTCAAAAATCAACTTGCCCCGGAAGCGGTGTTTTACAATAACGATGGCTAATATGGTTCCAAACACCACATTGATGCTTATGGTCATCACCAAAATTTTAAATGTCACCCAGAAAGAGTGCAGGGCGCCAGGAGAACCAAGTGATGCGATAATTTTGGATCTATGGGCCCCGATTGCTTCTTTCAAAATCCCCACCATTGGCAGCAAAACCAGGAGAGTAACCCAAAAAATAACAAAACCCACCAGAACCATATCCACGCCATTCATTTTTTGTTTATTTTTCTGAGGATGCTTATTTGGATTCTGCATATTTTCTGCCCAACTTTTGCAAATAATTTAAAAAAATTAAAATCATAAAAGAGCAAATCAACAACAATAACGAAACAGCTAAAGCTCCATGGATATTGAAACTTTCAATTTCACCATAGATATAGACCGAAGAGACCTGACTTTTCATCGGAATATTCCCTGCCACAACCACCACGGAACCAAACTCCCCCAATGCCCTGCTAAATGAAAGCGCTGCACCTGACAGGACGGAGGGAAGAATTGACGGCATTACAATCTTAAAAAATATGGTTAACCGGGAGGCACCAAGTGTTCTGGCAGCTTCCTCCATATCCTTTTCCATTTCTAAAAGAACCGGCTGCACGGAACGTACCACAAAGGGAAACGTCACATATAGCAAGGCAATAACTATGGCCGGTTTACTGTAAATAATTTCAATCCCCAAACCTTTAAATAAAGAGCCCACTACACTGTTGGGTCCAAAGAAAGTCACCAACATTATCCCGGTGACAACAGTAGGGATGGCAAACGGGATATCTATCAACGCATTCAAGGTTGACTTTCCCGGAAAATCGTGTTTCGACAATACCCAAGCAGTGATGGTACCGGTTATGGTGTTAATGATAGTCACAATCAAAGCAGCAATCATGGTGATTTTCAATGAATAGAGGGCGTGCGGATG
>CBFDCH010000599.1:0-2246 GCA_965603235.1 uncultured bacterium
CTCCCGGGCCAGCAGGAGCTCTCTTTTGAACCGGGTAATGACATCTTCATTCGCGGTTAAACTTGGCTTAATCATCTTCAGTGCCACAACAATATCCAGTTCTTTGTCATAGGCTTTAAAAACTTTTCCCATGCCTCCGTGACCAATCTTTTCAATGATTTTATAGCGTTTGCCGAATTTTTGTCCGGTAACAAATGTCAGCGGATCATGGTTTAATTGAAAGCTGTCAGTCATGAATAATTTGTTTTAAATAATCTTAAAGTTTATAATTTTATCCAAAAATCATTCCCATTGAAATCACTTGTTCAGGCTCCATATAAATATAATTCAAGTCTCCTTCTTTGTCAAACCCCAAAAATTGACTTCATGGTAGTTTTATCTCTTTTCCTTTGTCTGCTGCCAAAGTTCTTCCAGTTCAACGATGGATAGTTTATTCAGGTCAAGTTTTTTAGCAGCGGCATTTTTTTCCAGATGCCTAAAACGTTTACTAAATTTTCTGTTCGCAGCCTTCAGTGTTGTTTCAGGATTCACATTCAACAGCCTCGATACATTGGCAACGGCAAAGATCAAGTCTCCCATTTCTTCTGAAACTTGCTCACTATCATTCGCGGCTATTGCTTCTCTTAATTCCCTGATCTCCTCTTCCACTTTCTTCAGCGCTTGAGATGCATTATCCCAATCAAAACCAATAGTGGCCGCTTGTTCAGAAATCCTTTTGGCTGCCAATAGGGCGGGCATCTTGTCGGGATAGTCTGACAGGATGCTCAATTGGTTTTTTTCCTGCTTCTTTGATTTCTGCCAATTTTTCTTGACCTCTTCGCTACTTCTTACACTACATTTTCCAAAAACATGGGGGTGTCTGGATATCAATTTTGTATTGATCCCTTTTAGAACATCTTTGAAGGTGAATCTGTTTTTTTCTTTATTGATTTGTGAGAGGAATACAATTTGCAGCAAAAGATCACCCAGCTCCTCTTTCTGTTTTTGGCCAGACCCTTGTTCAATGGCGTCAACCAGCTCGTATGCCTCCTCAATAATGTATTCTTTGAGGTTGTTTTCCGTTTGAATCAAATCCCAGGGACATCCCTTTACCGGGTGGCGAAGGTGTTTCATTAGCTGCAATAAACGATATAATTCTTTCATCTTGTAATTTTTATGTAAAAATGTTATAAATTATACTACAATATAACTAATAAAATAATATTATTTAATTCAGAAAATAACAAGGGTTCAAAACGTGGAAAAACAATCTGATAAAGGACAAGAATTGAAAAGAGACATTAACTCCATTATTTTGATGCTGGCAACCCAATGTATGATCAATTTGGGGGAAATAGAAGATCCTGTGATTAAAAAGGTAAATCCAAACATGAATGGGGCGAAATTATTCATTGAATTACTCGAGGTAATGGAAGAAAAGACCAGGGGTAATCTCAACGATGAAGAGGACAAATTTCTTCATGGCGTTCTGGAGAATTTGAATAAAATCTATAATAAAAATATGTCAGGAACTTAACATGAAACAACGCTTTCTTTTTGGTGTTTTAATATTATTGGGATTTGTGTCTGTCTACCCTGACACCACCACCTGGGGTGCTCTTAAAAAGATCCATTTTTACCATAATGCAGGCAATCAGGAAATGGTTCTCGAGAACCTGGAGGCTATAGATTTTTCAGGAGTGGATCAACAAACAAAACACAAGATCGCTAAAAACCTGATTGAATTCGGAGATACTTTTTTAACATCCAAAAATTATGCTCTTGCCACTGCATTTTATGAGAAGGTACTTAATTTATCACCTCATTACTGGTATCTATATAATAAATTGGAACGCATTAAGCACTTGAAGGGGAGTTCTTTACTCGGTGTCAAGAACACTGTGAAACAATTTTTCATGCTTTTCAAAAATTTCCAGCCCTCGTTTATGATGGTTAACAATATGTTAAATGTTCTTTTCTATGTTACCATGTTGATCCTATTTATTTTCACACTCTTTTTTCTGAAATCCCATCATGTCTGCGAAGAATTTTTCTGACAAAATATTTTCGTCTTTCAGGTAATGATCTGCTGGTTTCGGATAATTGGTCGCAATCAATAAAAAAAATAGTTATTCTAATGGTTTTATTGCTGTGGCCGATGATCCTGTTGGCAGGATGGATTTTTTATCCGTTTTTAATCATTGGATTTTTGTGGGTATATCTCAACGAGACAGAAAAACAATCGATCACATTTGTTTTAATTCTTG
>CBFDCH010000600.1:0-2241 GCA_965603235.1 uncultured bacterium
ATCACACCGGTCAATACCTTCCGTGTAATCATGAACCTCTATTTTGGTACAAGCCTCAAACTTCTTGAGGATAAAGCCTTTTATATACGCTGGAGTCGTCCCTTTCATCCGATAAAGATTAACACCAGCAGTCCTCGTCCACCGATACCTTCCCGGCTTCCTGAACCAAAGAGAACCCCAAATAATTAAAAGCTAACGCCGAAGAGGAGCCACTCAAAACGAAATTCTCTCTCTTCGATGCGGAAAATAAATCGTGGACCCATTTCAATCATTTGCGGTATATCTAAAAAATGCATATCAAATATCAGATCCGCTCCAACCGAGTGAAAATCTTGTCTTAAATAGTTGCCCCGGCCATGGGCATAATCATAAAATAGATTCAATCGCAGCCTTTTGATGTAAAGCAAGCCATTTACTCCCATATCCGGATAAATAACTGGCAGAGCATAATCGACTGACAATTTATAAATTGAATCAAAATATTGTTTATCATAACCCCGGGGATAAAGGATCCTGCTGCTGAAATGGTAATTGTCCGGATTCTGGTTTTCAAAAGCTCCCGTCAGGAGCAGGCTGTGATGACGGAAAATTCCGGGAAAATACAACCTCCCTGTTGCTGAGAAAAGAGATCCTTTATATTTGCTATTCCAGGGTGTATGCTGATAACTTATGGCCAGCGTCTGACCGAAAGAGGTCCGGATATCTCTTCTGGCTGAGATCTGGCTGCGCGAAAAACGGAAAAAATAGCCAATGGGCAGGAAGTTGCCATTGCTGTTATCATATAACTCCATATACTCCTGGCCGGAAACACGGGTTAAACCGATTTGAGCTCCGATCGAGAGTGTTGTGCGATAGACACCACGCGAAAAATTCATGGGCAGGGAGATTCTGAGGCGGGCAAAGGATTCCCGCCAGCCATAATTGACAGTTTCACCAAAATTATCTTTAAATGAGGAAGAACGGCCGCCATGCCCCAACGAAAAATCAATGATTGGCAGTAGGCCGGAATATATCCCGTGTATCTCCGCCCCAAACACCTTTTCATTTATATTATAAGTGGGGCCGATTCTAAAAGTGAAGAGATTAAATTTATCAGTAGAGACCAGGTTAAAAGCCAGATCCGGAATTAAGGGCAGCCACTCCCAGCTATGAATATTCATCAGGTGTTTGTGAGGGGAATAATTTTGTACAGGGTATTTCATTTGCGGAATATCTTCGCTACCAAGAACATTCCCCCCCTGTTCCTGGGCAATCAGGGGCTGAAAATAATCAATGCTATTCGGCTGAACATGTTCAATAGGCACCCACTTCTCTGGTTTCAAAGGCATTTCCGCCACATCATATCCCTTTGCTGTGTAATGATTAAAGGCAAGCTTCAGGCCATCTGTTGAAAGAGCCGGGATAATCGAGCCAAATTTACTTGATGTCACCTGGAATTGTGCCCCGGTTTCATAATCAACAGCATAAATATTATCAATACCGGAATAGGGCGAGTTATATAAAATAAATTGATTATAAAAGGTGGGAAACGTGATATTCTGCCAGCAAGAGGGAATAATAATTTTTTGTTTTCCTGTTGAGCAAGTTAACAGGCTCAATGCCCGCCCACTAGTATTCTGACAAATCATAACCAGCTTTTTGCCATCAGGAGACCAGGAGGGAAACCATATCAGGTCATTGCCTGGATTATGGAAACGTTTTATCTCCTGTCCGCTTTCAATATCGAGGATAACCAGCGAACATTTCCTCAAGGGATTATATTCCACAGTAGCAATCAATTTACCATCTGGAGATAAAGCAGGATCAAAATAGTAGGTTTTATGGGTCAACCGGCGGGTTTTCCCTTTCTTTATATCATACAACACCAGTGAAGAATAACTCCTCTTCCCCCAGCGGATGTCCCTATAATACTCATTCCAGATCAGCCGGTCCCCGACCAGAGATGTGCGGTTCATGGTGGACTGAAGCGGTAATATCTGTCTTAAAATTTTTTCTTTACCATTGGGGAAAATTTGTACCAATAAAAGCGGATCATCCAAACCATATTTTTGTACAATAATAGAACCATCCGCATGGTATTGGGGAAACATGTAGTTGGTCCAGCCATGCCGTGCTTTTTTATTCACGGTGTGCACCGGTGTGGGTTGTATGGTTCTTAACTGCTCCTGCCATTTTAGCTGCAAATCATCCATGGCAGCCTGGTAAATTCCACCGGTCCTCTTTCCTGTCTCCTTTTTTAAA
>CBFDCH010000601.1:0-2238 GCA_965603235.1 uncultured bacterium
AATATCTGGAAGAGATCTGAAACTGAACGGATGAATTTATTATTTGAACGGAACTAAAATAGTTGAGTAAAATGATGATTGATCCTCGCTGGGGGAAAAAATCCGGCTGTCTGAGCGAGCGAGACGTTCATGGGAAACGTGAGCGAGTTAAGGATTTTTAAATCAAATCATTTTGCGTTCCCTCAGGGACAACAACATACTTGTGGAGTGAAAAAATAAATTCAGAAGTGAAAAAGGGGACAGGCGACAAAATTTTTAATTTTCCAACTCTCAGGATATTGCATGGTTTGCTCCCGCGTACATCCCCTTCCCTAACGCCGAAAATTGTGCGCAATTTCCGCCTCCGGTCCTCATTCGCTCAGACATTCTTCGCTCATTCCGGGGCACGGGAGTGGGGATAGTCCGCTCGCGCAAACCGGATTTATTCGTCAGGAAAAAGAGGAGAAAAAAGGGACAGGCGACTAAATATTTAATTAAATTGGACGAATGAATTTATCATTTGAACGTAGCCTATGATGTTGAGCAAAATGGTGATTGTTCCCCGTTGGGGGAAAAAATCCGGCTGTGTGAGCGAGCGAGACGTTCCTTGGAAACGCGAGCGAGTTGAGGATATTTTGACAATTTAAGGTCAAAATGAGGGAGGCGCACTGCGCCATCATCTATTAAAACCATTTTGTGCTCCCCCAAGGACAACATCACTGCGCAGTGAAAAGATAAATTCATGAGGGGAGAAAAAGAGATTAGATATTTTGAGAGTGGGGCCTGGTAGAATACGGATCTACTGATAAAAAACGTACAGCTCTATATGGTGGAGTGAGAGTTGTTATTTTTAATCCTGCCAGATACATGTTTCTGAAACTTGGCAAACAAGTAATAGAGGATTGGTAGTACAAAAAGGAGCAGCAGAGCCGAAGTGGTGAGGCCGCCCACTGTACAAAGGGCCAGAGAGGACCAGATATCGGTTTTACCACCAGCAGTTTTTTTGACGCCGATTACCAGAGGCAGCATGCCCAGAATAGTGGTTAATGAGGTTATCAGGATGGGGCGGATCCGCTCTTTTGCCCCGATAATGATGGCGGAGATGAGTTCCTTGCCCTGGCTCAGGTGGCGGTTCATATTATCCACCAGCAGGATGGCATTGTTAACCACGATCCCTCCCATAAGGATTACTCCGATATAGGCCTTGGAATCAAAGTTAAAATCGAGAATGACAAAGGCCAGCCACATACCGATCAGGGCCAGAGGAATCGATAAAATGATCAGAAAGGGTTGGAAGAAGTTATCATAAAGCATCCCCAAAATTAGAATAATCAAGCCGATAGCCAGAATGATTGCTTTCCATAATTGGCTTTGTTCCTCTTCTGTCATGCGCCATTTTTTCTCTTCCAGGCTATTTTTGAAACCGGATGGAACCTGCAGGTTCTTGTATAATGTTTAGTGAAACTTGTCGGCTGCCTTGTCCGAACCCAGGTAGTCCCATTTGACGAATGCCATGTATTCCTGGTCTTCACGTGAGATGCCCCCTTTCTGTTTGGTGAGTTCAATGTCCACCACATCCTTGATGCGAAAGGGAATCCCTTCTGCGGTTTTAAATTCACGGTTGCTTATGTCATCCAGCTCAATGTCATTAACGTCGTATACTTTTATTTCAACCGACAACTCTTTATCATCCAGTTTCAATTTGTTAATGCTGGTTTTTTCGCGGATCAAAGAGCTGATCTGCAGCAGAATATTGCGTGGAGTGGCTATGCGGTACTTTTTCATTTTGAGGCGATTGAGTTTAAATGAGTAGTATTTTTCTGTGCCGCCACCGCGAAACTGGGCAGTGGTGTCGATCTCCACCTCCTTGATTTTGCGGTGATTCAACAGATTTTTTTTCAATTCATTGGAGACTTTCATCAATTTCTCATAGTTATAGCCTTTTATCTGGATAGAGTAGGCCAGGAATGAGCGGGTGTCGGGATTGTAATGGTAGGGCTCCTGGTCAAAACCATTGATCCAGACTCCGACCCCGGCCAGGTTGGTGGCCAGACCCACCATCTCCTGTTTTAATTGCAGAGGCAGGGCGGAAGCCTCAATGTCCTTGGGAAAATTGACCAACATGGTGGCGCTGCGTCGGCCCCCCTGTATATAGGTGGTCACCTCTTTGTTGTAGGGTTTGGCCACGGCGATCTTTTCGAATTTTAAAATGGCCTCCTTAACGTCCTCAAATTCCACGTTGGAGGTAAACCAAATGGC
>CBFDCH010000602.1:0-2238 GCA_965603235.1 uncultured bacterium
AGTAAAATATAAATGACTTTGATCTCCTTTCCCAGAGTGGAAAGTGTGGTTGAATAGAGAGATAAAAACCCGATCAGAATGATAAAGATCAGTATGAAAATGACGCCCAGGCGAATTGTTTTGTTTTGATTTAGCATTTTTTCTTCTTCTTGCTTCCCGAGTGACCCAGAATCCCGCCGCTAAAGAAAAGACCGGCTCCCAGCACAAAGCCAAAATGATACCATACTCCATTGTTGTGCACCTCGTAAAAACTGATATTGCTCTTAAAAATGGAGATGATAAAAGTAATGGGAGCCAACATGCCATGCCAGAGACCGCGCCAGAATCCTGCCACCTCACCTTTTTTATCAGCTTTTTTTTGCATGGGATTGGGACCGGCCAGGCAGGCTGTTAATAGCAATAACATGACGATTAATATAATCACTGCATGAAAACGTTTCATCATTCCCTCCCTGAATAGGGTGTTTAAAATTTAATCATACCACATTTTAAAAACGCTTATCAATTGGTATTATGGGTAAAGGCCATCCATTGCTTGACGGCAGGGTGAAACTGTTATAAAATAACAGGTCATTTGGAAGAAGAATGGGCGATTTATCAGATAAAATCAGTAAACTTAAAGAGGAAAAACGGGCGGTAATTCTGGCCCACAATTACCAGATAGAAGAGGTTCAGCTGCTGGCCGACTATCTGGGTGATTCCCTCGATCTCAGCCGCATTGCCGCAGAGGTTGATGCCAGGGTTATTGTTTTTGCCGGAGTTAAATTTATGGCCGAAACCGCCAAAATCCTGGCCCCGGAAAAAGAAGTATTGCTTCCCAGGCTGGATGCCGGATGTCCCATGGCAGATATGATAACTGTTGACGAATTGCATGAACTGAAACAGAATCACCCTAAGGCCAAGGTGGTTACTTATGTCAATTCCGGCGTTCAGATTAAAGCGGAGAGTGATGTCTGCTGCACATCCGCCAATGCTGTGAAGGTGGTGGAAAATATTGAGGTGGATGAGGTAATTTTTGTCCCGGACCGGAATCTGGGGAGTTATATTCAGACAAAAGTGCCTCATAAAAAAATTATCCTATTTGAAGGGTATTGTTATGTCCATAATCGCATTAAAAAAGAGGAAATTTTATATATGAAAGAGCGGTTTCCCACGGCCACAGTGGTTGTTCATCCTGAGGTGCGCATGGAGGTTATTGAGGTGGCGGATGAGGTATTCTCCACCAGCGGAATGCTTAAATTTGTCACTCAATCCAGCAACAAAACCTTTATTGTGGGTACAGAACAGGGATTATTGGAACGGATGAAGCGGGAAAATCCTCAAAAAGAGTTCCTGCCGGCCTTTCGGCCGAAAATTTGTTCCAATATGAAACGTACGGCTTTGCTCGACATTTATGAAGCTTTAAAACAGGACCGTTATAAGATTGTTATTGATGAATCAATTGCCAAAAAAGCGGTCCGGGCATTGAATAAAATGTTACAATACGTATAAGGAGTTGATCATGGAAATGAAAGAGAAGGTGAACGCCATTATAGAAAAAGTTCGTCCTGCCCTGGAAGCCGATGGCGGCGGGATTGAGTTGGTTGATATAGTGGAAGACAATACCGTAGTATTGGTTAAATTAACCGGTGCCTGCCACGGTTGTCCCATGAGTCTGATGACCATCAAGGGTTACGTTGAGAAAGCTATTGTTGAGGAGATTCCGGAAATAAAAGAAGTACGACTGGCTACTTAATCCTCCCGATCAATCTTGGCCTTCAGCCGGGCCAGATCATTGGGATTATCTACCCACTCTTCGATAAATCCGCAATCAGTACATACATATTTGGTTACCCAGATGTCGATGCTGGTAATACTGATTGCGATCCGGCTCCAACTATTTAATACTGGGGAACCCCGTTTGCGCACAACTTCGTCCGAATCACACTTTGGACATTTAAGCGAACGTTTCATTATTGACCTCTCATACGGTTTGAACAGTATTTATTCTAATACTATAGTGTGATAATTTGGCAAAATTGTCACATGAATCACCATTTCTTGCTGCCGGGTTGGAGTAGTGGTACAATGGGGCTTTGATCAAGGACGAATAAAACCATGAAAGAGGAAACACGGTTCAAGCGATTGATTGATGCCTATAATGCGGAGGAATTCAGAACACAGGGGTATCAGGTGGTGGATATGCTGGCAGATTACCTGGCCAGGGTAACCAGCGGTGAAATAACATCTGTACTGCCC
>CBFDCH010000603.1:0-2234 GCA_965603235.1 uncultured bacterium
CACTGTCTGGGACCGCCTGTTTGAAAGTTTCAGATTATGGGCTGCTGCGCCGGTATTATCGGTATGGCCCTGGATTTCTATTTTAAGGTTTGGATAGATGCTCATAAGCCTGGCAAATTCCTCCAGGATTTTGGCTGCCCCAACCTGCAGGGAATCGCTGTTAACCTGGAAATTGATCCCATAAACGGCTATATGCCCATGGGTATCGAGTGCTTTCTTAAGTTCCTCGGCACCAAAGCTCAAAACCGTTTTTAGTGATTTTTCATCAACAATTTTAATCTCATAATGTGAATAAGCCACATGCAGGGTCGCAAAGCTGATGCCGCCGTCTTTTCTGGGGACAGAAAAATGGAGGTCGTTTTTACTGGAGAATGTGATTTTTCCACCTTTCTTCAATATTGCCGAGTTATAGTTTCCTATTATTTCCCCGGCAGATACCCGACTTTTATCCGCTTTATTATAGCTTAAGCGCCAGTATTGTCCATCGACTTTCTTTCTGGTTATTTTTCTGTTTTCTTTAATTTTTACAGATAGGCTGCCGAAAGGATCTTTTTGAGAAATCCGCTCTATAATTTTGTACCCTGGCATGGGCTTAATCACAGGATGCTCCAGACTGTTTTCTTTAGCAAAAACTGTGCCTGTGATAAAAAGTGAACAAATCACAATAAGAATTGTGAAAAAATAGGGTTGTTTCATTTTTAACTCCTTTATTTAATTTTGGTCAAGATGATTGGTTTTACTGATAAGTTGTTTTTCATGATTCTTCAACTTTTCCATTAGTTCTCTTATTTTAATGTACAAACCGATCGGCGGTTCCCAGGGCTCTCCTGGCTTTTCTTCGGGGAATAGGGTGAGGGCTTTCTGGTAATGGGTGAGGGCTTCTTTGAGGTTATCATTTTTTTCATGGGCTTCTGCCAGATGATACCTGATGGCATAAGAGTCGGGATTTTTTTCAGCCAGTTTTTTTATGAGCTGTAAAGCAGAACCGTTTTCCTTCCTGGCCAGAAGTACCTTTACACGCAGCAGATCACGTTCTTCTGGTTTCAGCTTTTCCTTTTCCAAAGTTAATGGAAGAGCATCTGATTCGATCGGGCCGTATTTTGCATTCTGCCAGACCGCTTTTAGATTGTATTTCCCGGGCTGGGGAAATGCTTTTTCCTCTATGATTATTTCCAGTGATCCCACCTCTCCCTGGCCCAGGTTGGGCTGCTCTTCACCGGGTGAAACATTGGCATAGAATTTAAGTTCACCAGTGCTACTGCCGGAGGAAGTGAAAATTAATTTAAGCTCCTGCCACCAGGGTTTACCCGATTGGTCAACCTTTGCCTCCGGTAGCTAGATCGCTTCCGCTTCTTTTGCTTTGTATTGATTATGGTTTGACACGGCAAACGACCGGGGGCTGTAAAGCTCTACCCTGACGATCACGGGCGCGTCCGCATCATACCTGGCGTCCTGTTTCAAGGCATGCAATTCTAGGGCTGCCAACGCCTCATTTTCGAAATTGGGCTTTTCCGCTTTTTTAATTGTTTTTTGGGAGGCTGTTTTTTTATTTTCAACCACATCTTTAGGTTTTTGGTCAACAGGATTTTCTTTTTTTGATCCGTCACAGCCGTTCATGTAGAGAACCAATATCAGGAGAATCCCCGTCGGGATTATCTTTTTAGTATGTTTCCAAATCATCTTTTCTTCTCTCCTTCTGGTTACTTGTCCGCTATTTGAACAGCCTTGATACACTCACCCCTCTCTGCCGGACCGAGTTGAAAACTTTCGCCGGCCCCGGTACCAGTATTTTGCGAACAGAGGTGGCTATAATTTTTTTTGTCAATTGTAAATTGAAAAAATTTCGGCCATCCATCCTCATACAATGCGATCCTGCCGGGTGATTCTTCATAGTATAAGGCTATTCCGTAACTCATCACACAGCTGACATCCCCGGAACTGACACCGTTGTATAGGGCAACAGTACCTTCATCGGTTACCCCAGGAGCAATTTGAGTTGTATTTCTGTAGGCCTTAACCAATTTGTGAGTCCAGCCGTGGTGCCTGACATTGAGGGCATGAAAAATCTCATGAACAATGGTGTTATAAATATATCTTTTCTTCCCCAGACCTTGTTTATAATGCTCGTTGATATCAATTGCTGCGAACATGCAAAGTTTAGGTGATCCGAAATCACCAAACATCCTCCCTACAACACCAGGTTTTACAAGGTTACGTTCCACTATCCACAGGCC
>CBFDCH010000604.1:0-2234 GCA_965603235.1 uncultured bacterium
CACTTATCGAAAAATTATCAGACATAAATTATCCAATAAAGTGCACTTCCGGCTGGCAATGAATTCCAACGGCGAAACATTTAATTCCCAGTACAGCCCGGTTAACGGCCAGCTCCAGCCGCCTGCCGACTCCGCTATCACTCACTATTCATGGCTGGCACTTTATAAGAACTCAACCATTGGTAAAGCCACTCTGGTTAAATTTCCCGATTCAACCTCCATGTTTCCGGATTGGTGGATTTTCGGTATGAACATCCGCATTCCTTTTCGCGGAGCTGGTATTGTTCACCGTTTGTCCCAACTGGCTCTGAAAAAAGCCCAAAGCGAAAAAGGGGCGTTCATCTATCTTATAGTGGAGAGAAATAATATTGCAGCCCGGTCACTCTATAGCAAATCTGGATTCACCCCCACCTCTCTGCCACAATTGTCTGGTATCCTTGAAGACGAAAAAAAAAGAGGCCTGCCGCAACGAATCATTTTAAAAAAACAACTTTGACGCAGAACTCCGTAAAAGGACAAAGATTTTAGTACTGACAATTACCGGTATCTGCGTGTGGCTATTCCAAAACTCCAATTTTATCCAGCGCCTGTTCAAGTCTTTCAGGCGTCACCGGTTTGGTCATATACCCGGTACATCCTTCCTTGAGGGAGGTCAGGGCAGCCATTATTGTTATTAACAGCAAATGATAATGGATTACTCGCTGTCGGTTGTAAGCAGCAGGGTCAGGCCGACTATCTTTTCACCATATAGTTCTTTAAATGATTTTAAATGCTCTTGGGTATTAAATACTATTTTGGCATCATAATTTTTCAGGGTATCAGCGGATGATATTAATTTTATGTTGGTATTGCCCTTAAAAGATTCTTTTAATATATCAATAGATCTGTTCTTGTTTAAAAAAGGATTAAATTTCAACTCAGCTCCAATGGAGGTGGGCAGGCCATGCCCGGAAAAAACACTGACGTTTTGATCCAGGGTTAAAAGTTTCCCCCTGATTTGCTGAATCAATCGATTCATATGCTCAATTTGCTCTTTGGATGTTTTGCCCCCGGTTGCGCCGATCTGCCGCTTAAACAGGGTGTCTCCGGAAATAACAGAATTCCTCACCAGGAAACAAACGCTGCCGGCGGTATGGCCGGGAGTGTGAATGATAGTCAGGTTCAGAGAACCCATTTTCAAAACCTCTCCGGGATTGAAAAACTTACTCGGCCGGTTGAGACTCATCTTGCCGCCATAGAGAGGAAGATCGGCGTTATGGCCCCACACATCAACTTTATACTTGTCGGCAAAATAATGATTTGCTGCAACATGATCAAAATGGCCGTGAGTATTTAATATTCCACGTATCCTCAGAGAATGGGTGCGAATAAATTTTTCAATATTGGCTTCAACCGAACCAGGATCGATTAAAACCGCATCCCTGGAAACGGCATCAAACACCACATAACTATTCTCAAATATGGGATTAAAAATATCTCCTGCCTGACATACGAACCGTTTTATCCCTCGGGGAAGGATGGTGTTCTGCTCTTTGATTTCCACTCGAATTACCAGGTCGCGTAAATGATTTTTGAATTTGACATTAATTTTGGCGCCTTTTTTTTCAGCTTCAGAGAGATAGAATTGAGCAACACGATAATCACGGGTGATAAAGGCGACATTGGCAAGGTTGTTATAGGCATTGCTGTTTTTAGGATTGATGCGTATGGCCATTTTATATTGATGGTTTGCTTTTTGGTAATTTTTTAACTTAAAAAAAATATTGCCGTGCAGAAAGTAGTATTCAGAGGGAATTACCGCATTCTCCGGAAAGGATTTATCCATGTGCCAATTGGTTTCCGCCAATAAGCTCTCCGATTTACTAAGATTGGCAATAACATTTTTGGTTTGGCAGTTCATTTCGGTGGTCGTGAGATGATGATTGTATTCACCGATGGCCTGTTTTAAATTACGGCGTTTATCCTGAAGTTTTTTTCTGTGTTCTGAAAAGGCGGACTGCATGGCTTTGAAAAAAGTGCCGAATTTTTTTTTCGCTGCATTGACATGGATTAAAGCCCAATGATAATCGCCTGTAATATAGGCGGTTATGGTATCAGAATCGCGCTCCGGGATGGCGGTGCGGGTTCACATCTCGGGAGCACGACATGAGGGAACCGTCGCCCACATGGTAGCATCGCGTTGCTCGGAACTGATGTTCCTCAGCCCGTGCTACGTACCATCTGGACGGTACGGG
>CBFDCH010000605.1:0-2232 GCA_965603235.1 uncultured bacterium
AAAGGAATCTCACGCCCCCCACCTTTGGTTTCAATTACTCTCTCAACCAGGCTTCAGGTTTTCTTTATATCGGCTTCATCTATAACCAGTCACCGGCTCAGCAAGCGGGCCTTGCGGTCGGCGACAGGATTCTGGCAGTTAACGGAACCAGACTCACAAAGGTTTCTACCTCCACCTTCTGTGAATTCTATCTCGATCCTCAAAAATTATTGGGCAGCGATAATCATATCGAGCTGGTGATCCTGCGGCAGGGGCAGGAAAAAACCATACATTTAGAAAAGAAAAGTTTATTGACCAGCCATTAGGCCAAACCTTATCAAATTCAGCCCGGCGGAGCACCATTAATGACTTCTATAATTGAACCATAGGCACGGGTAAATTCCCTTACAAGCTGTTGTTTTTCGGGAAACACCCGGATTCCCTGAGGTGTCACAAGGTCGCTGAGCACAACCAGAGCGCTAATGGGTTTGTTTAAAAAGACCCTCAATGGAAAGAGCTCCATTTCTACAATGTCAAGGCCCTTCTCCTGCTGCTTTTGCAGCCAGGCCCTGGTCTCACGCTGTATCAAATCCACGCTGACGCCACGCACCGGAGTATAACCTTCGCCCGGAAATTCCCGCAGAGACAGGTACCGTTTGCGGGAAAATAGTGTGAAGATCGAACTGGCATGGATCTCGACAACATTCACAGCAACCGGTTGAGTCAATCTCTCATGCAAACTACCCGCTGTGCCCAGAAAATAGACCTCTTTGCCATCTATTCCTTCGATAAATTCAAGCAGGGTGAGTATATTGGAGTAGCCGAGAAAACCGGTTATCAACGCATAATTGGAGAAAACCAGGATATCACTCTGAAGCAAAGAGATTCTTTTGTCGGCTGAATCGAGTAATGTTGAAAAGTATTTTCGGTTCCAGAAATGGGGAACCAGAACCAGGGTTTCCGGCAAGGAAATCCTCTTTGGATTAAATAGCTTTTTGTCCATTGGGAAATAATAAAGAAAAAAAATGGGCGATAGAGGATTTGAACCTCTGACTTCTACCGTGTGAAGGTAGCACTCTAGCCACTGAGTTAATCGCCCAAGGTTGAATTATAAAACGAAACTATTGGTCCGTCAAGTAAAAAAGAGCAACAACCAAAGCCACAATCTTTTAAAAAATTATACATGGATGAGCAGAGATTATTAAACTATGATGGTTTGATGCGATTGATCAATACCCGGCTGATCAGGAACATAAACATATCACAACTGCGAATCAAGCGAAGATCTTTTGAACGTACAGAAAACCAGAACAGACAGATCTGCTGGATGCCCATAAATAAATTTACCCAACCTTCCTCCCCTATCTCAGTAGCTTCGTTAATAAGGGCGGTCAGTTTACGATTTATTTTAAAGGTGCGCCACTTATAATAGGCCAGTTTGCTCTCCCCGGAAGCCTCATCTTCCCTGGCTATTCTGAGAATTGAGTCGATCACATCATTTTGAGTCAGTAGATCTACATTAAACTGGATAAAGGATTTGAATTCCAGGAATGGATTCACATCGCTCCTGGCAACATCATACCCATTTCGCCTTTCTTGACACGGATGGTTATTTTTACTACAATTGCCTTTCATGAACAAGCCAAAACGGACCGGAAAGAGACACTTTAGACTCATTGCCATAAATATCATCCTGGCTGCAATTGTGTCAATTATCATCACTACTTATTTGGTCTCCGCCTACAGGGTTAAGGGAGATTCAATGTGGCCGGTCCTTGAGAACAAAGAGCGGATCCTGGTTTCAAAGATCGCCGTTAAAAATGGAACCATCAACCGTTATGACATCGTCGTCTTGTACAAACCATACGAAGTGCGTAAATCGATCATAAAAAGGGTTGTAGGCCTGCCCAATGAGGTGATAGAGTTAAAAAACGGCGACCTCTATATTAACCATATAAAAATTGATCAACCTTATCTAAAAAAAAAAGACGTTTCAACCAACATTAACATGCAGGCCATGAAAATCAGAGAAAAACATTATTTCGTACTTGGCGACAACAGAAGTATCAGCGTTGATTCAAGGTTTTTCGGGGCTGTGCCTCAAAACCATATTTTAGGTAAAGCCTTTTTCCGCTATTGGCCCTTATCCCGTTTTGGTAAAATCGAGTGAAAAACCAGACACCCTGATCTATTTTCACAGTCATCTAAAGAAAAAACATCTCTACCGGGAACCACCCGGCCCATAAATACGTA
>CBFDCH010000606.1:0-2232 GCA_965603235.1 uncultured bacterium
TTTACCAATGGCATAATGACCAGCACCTACCCATTTGTTTACCGGCTCCTCTCCTACCTGGCTCATGCGCAAAACTCTTTTCAGCCCCTGTGGCGGCAAATATTAATCCTTTTACTGGCACTTTTTGCACTACTTTTAATACTCAAATATATTCCTCAAAGCTGGCTCACAGCACCGGTCATCCTGCTGGCCCTGTGCCTCACACTTTGTAACCAGCAGGTATCAAACACAGATCAACTCCTTCCCGAAGGCCGGCTGGCCACACCCAACAACCTGGCCTACTTTGACACTACCCACATGGAAAAGATGAGCCAGGAATCCTGGCGACCGGACGGCTGTATGGGCCTGATGCTGGCACTGGTACGTGACAAATACCTGCCGCTGATGCTCAGCTATTTTAATGCCCGCAGGCTAGAGCAGGCAGGAATGCTGATTTCCATAACGCCGACCCGGCCTTTTAGTAAAAAAGAGAGGCAAATTATCAGGAATTTTATTGATAAAGGCGGTATTTTTATAATTACCGTCGGTTATAAAGACCATCTGCCTGTCAAACCCCTATTACAGGATTTTGGTTTCAGCATGGAGCTGCCCCCGGTTGAAGGAAGCTCTGAACCGATCGAACCGGAACCGCTGGGCCACTTTAAATCCCCCTTTATTATGGTAGACGATGTGGCCCAATTTGTCCGCTTCCATGCTGCCTGGCCCATCTTTTGCAGCGACCCGCAGGCCCAGGTAATTGCTTACGGCGGCAGTAATGTTCCAGTTATACTGTTGCGCCGTTTCGGTAAAGGTAAGATGGTGGTGGTGGCAGATTCCAGTTTTGCCCATAATATCAACCTGGAATTGGAGAATGGCTCTGATTTTGAAGGAATGCGGGAAAATGCCATTTTCTGGCGCTGGTTTATAACCGTGCTGCAGGATGAACCGCACTGGATCCCCAAACCCGCTGAGGCTCAAGCAGTACAGCAGCAACCAACCAGTGACAACCCCCCGGGGGGGCAGGAGGAGGTCAAATGAAACGATGGTGGTTTGGCCTGGCCTGCCTGTCAGCCTCCTGGCCCTTTGCTCTGGGCTACTTTGGCCGGCAGAACTGGCTGGCCTGGCTGCTTCTGGTTGGCGCAGCAGTGGTGCTGCTCAAGAATACTTTTAATATAACCATAAATTTTACCTACTCGCTGATTATTGGGCTCATGTCAATCCCCTGCCTTATCTTTTTCCCCGGCCCTTACATGGTGATTCCACTTTTTTTTCTCCTCTTTGCCCTGCTGCAACTACTGCCTCTATTTAAGAAGCAAATTCAACCATATTCCAGCGCATTGATTACCAGCGCTTTTTTGCTATTAATTCAGGCCCTGGTACTGGGATTTTATCAATCCATCACTGCCCGTTCCCATGAATTACCCGATTTTGTGGCAGGAGTGATGCAATGGGTTGCCAACCTGCTGGGTATAGAAGCCTCAGCGTATTCTGCAAACCTGTCACTCTTTTCCATGCGCAAGGTGCACCTCCTGGGTATAACCTGGGAGCTGATCCTGGATCCCATGAGCCTGCTTTTTTTGGTTTCAGTATTGGCCCTCCTCATATTCCACTGGTGGAGCGGCAGCCTGGAAGAACCGCGCCGAATCACAAAAAAGGTAATTTATCTGCTTATTGTCATGCTCTTCTGGCTCCCATTCAAGGCCGGCATTTTAATAGCAGGTTACCTGCACCGCGTTTTATTAACCGATTATGATAAACCCCTGACCCAGGCCAGCATGTTCTGGAGCCAATGGCTCCACCTCCTCTTGCTGCTGGTACCGGTTATGCTGTGTCTCCGTTTCATCACCTGGCCAGGCACAAAGCAACCGGCTGAAAGCCCGGGCCCAACCGGCCGGTCTGTATCAATTGCCGCGGCATCGATGTTTTTGGCCTGTTTGCTGATCACCATGGGATTCAACTGGTTGCCCATGGGCAAAGAACAAGGGGGACGCGTGATGGTGGACGAATATCATTCTCAAGCCCCCTGGTATGGCAAGGATTTTGACACCACCAGCACAATCAAACCGTTTGATACCGCCTGGTACGGCCAGGAATCTACCTATAACTATGCCGGGATTTATGATTATTTGGGCCGTTTTTTTCACATGTCCCGCAATAGTAAACCGATCCGCCCGGAGACTTTAGCCGGCCAGGATGTACTCTTCTTGAAAGTTCCCTCACGCCCGTTTGATGCGGCTGAAATTTCAGCCATTC
>CBFDCH010000607.1:0-2227 GCA_965603235.1 uncultured bacterium
CTTACTCAGAGTCGGATGTACCGGCGAAGAAACCGACTGATATGCTTTTTCCCGCGAAAAATCATCCACTTTAGGCTTTTTATTCTGACTGTTTATAAAAGCCTTTTTTTGGGCCATACGTTCGAGGGCATTTTTATAAACATTGTCTGTTGCCAGCCAGATAGTGTGGCGGATAGTTGCATAATCATTTTCCAGGGTGATGTTGACCGGTTTTCTGCCAAAGTCAGAAAACATCATGTCTTTGCCGACAAACTGGCTGCTATCCAGCTGGTAACTGCCGATACGCAAATCTGTTTTCAGATAACGGTAATGATCACGATCACTGCGTGTCAAAGCCCCAAAGGACGCTTTTATATCGAGACTCTCCACTTCCATAACGTTGTACTCTAAAAAAAACGGCTTTGGCATATGCTCTATTTGTAATTTCTCCATTGAGCGGCTTAATTCATCCTGGAGCGCTTTAAAAAGTATTTCATTCCCTGTCAAGAATACTGGAACAATCATAGAGAAAGCAGCTAGCAGAGTAAAAAACCGTTTCATTTTAACCTCCAGCCGGGAGGTGGCAATACAGGTGGCCTGGCCACACCCTTTTGTTTCTTTTGAACTTCAATTTGGGTGGTGAGTATGGTTGGTGCAATAGCAGAAACAGGAATTTGTCCGGATTCGGCCCCACAAAAACCGTTAAAAACTTCATAATTTTTTCCACAGCCAATGATTCGGCTGAAGGTAATCAACGGTGTTCCAATCAGGTCCACGCCCCGTACCAGTTGGTCCGGCGAGCCATCAATAAACACCTTATATACCACAATGGGCGTCACATTAAATGATTGGGGCATATATCGGCCCGTATAGGTGAATCCTCCTGATATATCTTTAAAAAAGAGGCCAAAGGATTTTTGTTGCCGTTTACATTCAGCAATCAACATTTGCCTCAGTTTTTTTTCAGAAACAGATTTATGGGCAACAATTATTAAATTACCCATGCGGCTGACAGGTCTGAGCCCGGGCTGTTTCCTGCCGTGACCGTTGGATTTCTGAAAACCTCTGATTGGGGATCGAGACATAAGAAAATTCTTCAAGATTCCTTTACTTACAACTTCCACCCGCGAAGCTTTTACTCCCTCATCATCAAAAAGATAATTTCCATTTAAATCTGTTTGCTTATATTGTCGCATCGTCGGATCATCTACTATTGATATGAAGTCAGGCAAAATTGATTTATTCATCCGGCGGGTAAAGGTTTGTCCCTCTTGTTCATCCTTCTGACGGTGCCCCTCGATGCGGTGGCCGAATATTTCATGAAAGAATACTCCGGCAGCTTTTCCAGTTAATATCGCAGGACCTGTAAATGGTTCCATAAGGGGTGCCCGGCGCAAGGCCAGCAAATCGTTGACGGTTTGATTGATGCGTCTGATCACCTCGCCCCTGGATGGTAGTTTTCCCTCTCGGCTGGCATTAAAGCTATCATATTTAAAGAGGTCCATGCCATCATCGGTTTTGGTACTGGCGCTGATTCCCAAACGCCAGAGAATCCTGCTGTGCCGGAGAATGGTTCCCTCACTATTTACAAAATATTTTGTCTCTCCCAGAACAGAAAGATTAACTTTGGACTGGTAAATTTGTGGATGGGCTTTGAAGAGTGAGGAATATTTTCTTAATTGTCCTTTCCATTTGTCAATATCAATTGAAATTTCAGCCTTGCTGCCCAGATACTTAATGGGATTTTCCCTGGAGAAATCGGCCGATTGATCCTCCTCTTTTACAGTAACCTGCTGGTTGGTTTTGATCTTCATCAAGCGCTCAACCGCTGCTTTATATTTTTTGTCGGTTTCCTGCCATATGATGGCTTTTAGAGCAGCCATATCATCCTCAATGTTGACCTCCCTGGCGCCTAGATAATTCCTGGAGGAGAGGAAACCTCCCCTCATCGGGTGGGTATTGTCCAATTGATAATCACCGACCCTGACATCCACATCCAGTAACCGGTATTTTTTTTTGCTGCTGAGCAAAAGTGAGCCAAAGGTAAATTCAAGGTTTATCTGCTGGTTTTCAGTAACCTGGTAGCTTATAAAATAGGGCGGTGTATGCTCCAATTTATTCAGGGTTTTTATGGAACGGTCTAGTTCCTGGTTTAAAGCCTGCAACACCCGGTCATGTGCTGAAATGTCTGCGGATATTTTATTTGCAGACAGGAGACATGAGAATGCAAATAGGATCAGAATCACAT
>CBFDCH010000608.1:0-2218 GCA_965603235.1 uncultured bacterium
ATCCGGCTGCCGGTGGCTCAAAAGATGTTGGGACTACAGGAGGGAATCCATGAGATAGCCATTAAGTTTAAAGATATCAAACTGGCTCTGCAGCAGGATTTGCCCTTTTGGAAAAAGTACTCCACCAACGGCAATGAAGCCGTTTCCTGGACCAAGATCCTTCCCCAATTAAAGGCAGTTTTTGATGCCAGTGGACTCAGCAAGGCGATAATGATGGTGATTCTGGGGATCGTGGTCATATTTGGCATCATCAATACCCTCTTTATGTCTCTGTATGAGCGGCTGTTTGAATTCGGCGTTTTGCGTGCCGTGGGAACCCGTCCCTGGGGCGTGGGTAAATTGATGCTTTTTGAAGCCGGGGCCCTGGGCCTGGTAAGCGTGGTTGTTGGTCTGGTGATTGGCGGCGTCGTTAGTCTGATATTTTTTAATATTGGCATTGATTACAGGGGAATTGAATTTGCCAGTTCGATGATTCAGGAAATTATATACCCGGTGTTGACATGGTCGCAATTTGTGGTCTATCCGCTGGGGGTATTTTTATTTACCTTTTTAATCGGGCTCTATCCGGCCATTGTGGCTTCAAGGATGTCGATTGCCGGAGCTATGAGAAAAAGTTTATAAAAGGAGGAATGGCATGTCTGAAGGAACAAATAACATTATTGTGGCTGAGGGGATTATAAAAAAATACAAGGATAACAGCATGGAAGTTGAGGCGGTACGGGGGGTTGACCTTACCATAACAGCCGGCGAATTTTCTGCTATTGTGGGACCGTCTGGCTCCGGAAAAACCACTTTTCTTAATGTAATATCCGGCTTGGATTCTCCCACTGATGGCAAGGTGTGGCTGAATGGGAAGCTCATCTCCAAGATGAGCGGCCGTGAGTTGTCCGATTTTCGCCGCGACAATATAGGCTTTATCTTTCAATCATACAACCTGATACCAGTACTTACCGTTGAGGAGAATGTTGAGTATGTAATGCTCTTGCAGGGAGTGGACCGGGCTGAGAGGCATAAGCGGGTGGTGGATATTCTTGATTTTGTTGGACTGGCTGGCCTGGAAAAACGAAAACCCACTCAGCTCTCCGGTGGACAACAGCAGCGGGTAGCCATTGCCAGAGCCATGGTATCCAATCCATCACTCATTCTTGCTGATGAACCCACCGCCAACCTTGATTCCAAAACCGGCGGCAGCCTGTTGGACATGATGAGAGAACTGAATGAAAAGATGAAAATGACCTTCCTCTTTTCCACCCATGATCCCATGGTAATGGAAAGAGCCAGACGGGTCATAACCCTTAAAGACGGACAGATAGCCGAGATTGAGGAAAGGTAGTAATGGTCAAAAGATTTTTTCTGTTAATTACAATATTAATTATTCTCTATGCCCACGGGCAGGCAGCAGATAAATTTTCACTTAACGGTTATGTCAAGTCCTTCTTTACGGTATTTGAAATGCCCAATACCCTCCAACAGGGAGAATCGATTGATACTGCTCCTTTCGGGGCTGTACATAACCGGTTGCGGTTAAAGCTTTCCATCAATGCAAATCAGTGGCTGGCCATTCATGCTGCTTATGATTTTTCGCCAAGGATACAGGATCCATTATTGTTTCAGGAAAGTATATTTTTTTCCAGTATTGTTCCCCGCAACTACCGTATCGCTGACTTTGACTCGCGGATTTATCCTGCTGTAGGAGCTGAGGTGAACAGTTTTGCCCTCTTTCACAACCTGGACCGTTTAAATGTGACCATAAAAACCACTTTTGGAGATCTTATTGTTGGCCGTCAGGCCATTGCCTGGGGGAGTGCCAGAACGATTAATCCCACCGATGTAGTAGCCCCTTTTGCCTTTAATGAGCTGGATACTGAAGAGCGTCGGGGTGTGGACGCGGTTCGCTTAAGAATTCCTCTTGGCAGAATGGATGAGCTCGATCTGGGATTTATATCCGGCCACGAGCTGGATATGCGCCAGGGGGCCTTTTTTTTGCGAGGCAAAGTATATGTGTGGAATACGGACATTTCTGTCCTGCTGCTAGGATTCGGCGATGATCTGCTCCTGGGTTTCGATTTGGCCCGTTCCATAGGCGGGGCAGGCTATTGGCTTGAAGCTGCGTATGTGATTGCCGGCGTCCTCAGAAATCAAGAGGAAGAGATTGGACAAAATTATCTGCGCTTCTCCACTGGATTTGATTATAGCTTTTCCGGTTCAGTTTACGCCT
>CBFDCH010000609.1:0-2210 GCA_965603235.1 uncultured bacterium
ATAAAAGATTGAGCGGGAATTCAAGGCCGGTGACCTTACAAATCTGTAAAAAAAATTTTCAAGGCGGTGAGTATGCTGGCCGGTGTGGGTCTTGCCTGAGGTTCTTTGGCCATCATTTTCATGGTTATTTCATTTAGCCGCGGGTGGATTTCCGGTCTGAAAGTAATGGGCGGGATGGGTTCTTTTTCCAGAATTTGTTTCATGATATCAATGGTAGTCTCCCCCAAAAATGGTTTTTTCAAGGTTAACATTTCGTAAAGAATAACACCCATGGAATATATGTCGCTGGCAGGAGAGAATTCCCCCGTAGCAATCTGCTCGGGTGCCAGGTAGGTGAGTGTGCCCATTACCATGCCCGAGTCAGTGATTCGGGTGATACTCTCGATTCTGGCCAGGCCGAAATCCATTAGTTTTACATGATTCAAATCATCATCCTTCTTAGTTAGCATGATGTTTTCCGGTTTTAAATCGCGGTGGATAATGCTCTTCAAATGGATGGCGTGAATGGCATCCAGCAATTGAATGGTGATGTGAAGGATACGCCTTATTGAGATGGTATTGCCGGCTATGATGACCTCGCTTAAAAGCGGCCCCTTCAGCAATTCCATGGCAATAAACAGGCGGTTGTTAAATTCCCCCCGTTCCATAATTTTAACGATGTTGGTATGATCGAGCTGGTCAACGATCACCGCCTCATTTAAAAAGCGTTTGCGCAGTTTGGCATCCTTGGTAAACTCTTCACGAATTACCTTGATGGCCACTATTGTCGAGTTATCCATGATATCGGTTCCCTGGTATATGGTGCCCATACCTCCGATACCGATTTGCTCTCCGAGTTTATAACGGCCGATATAATTTCTTTTTTTCCAGAAGGTTATCAGGGTAAGATACTTACGGGACAAACTGATGATTAAATAAGAGAGGGCGGAGAAGAAGAGCAGCAACAGTGATATGAACCACCATTTACGCCAGAAGGGAGGCGTAATAACAATGTCAAGTGAAATCCCTTCTTTGTTCCAAATACCGTCGTTATTGGATCCCTTCACCCGGAATCTATATTTGCCGGGAGGCACATTGGTATAATCAGCATAGCGGCGGGTACCCCGGGAGATCCAATCCTTATTAAATCCTTCCATCTTGAAAGTATATCTGTTTTTTTCCGGAGCGCTAAAATCGAGGGCGGAAAATTCGAATGAAAAAAAATTTTGTTTATATGAGAGTTTAACTTTTTTGTCTCTGGTCATAACATTACCAAGGGCCACTTCCTTATCAAATACCCGAAATGAAGTGATCACTATGGCCGGGACATGGGGATTGTTTTTTATGTCCTCCGGATGGAAAATATTAAATCCCTTGATGCCGCCGAAAATCATTTCACCATCCCCAGTTTTACAGAAAGCACCCTGGGTAAACTCATTGCTCTGCAGGCCGTCATCGGCATCAAAGTTTCTGAACAGGCCGTTTTCGGGGTCAAAACTGGCAAGTCCGCGGTTGGTGCTAAGCCAGAGATTGCCCCTGCCATCCTCCAGGATTCCGTAGACCGAGTTGTCAGGCAATCCGTGCTTTTCAGTATAATGGGTAAAGGTTTGTTTTAAGGGATCAAATTTGTTGAATCCGCCGCCATATGTGCCGATCCACATAATTCCTGAAGCGGTTTCAGTGATACAGAGCACGTAGTTGTTGCTCAGGCTGTTGGACTGCCGGGACTGGTGTTTGAAATTGATAAAATGATTGTTTTTGGGATTAAACCGATCCAGCCCTCCTCCGTCCGTCCCTATCCATAAAATCCCCTTGCTGCCTTCATGAAGACAAACGATCTCATTGTGACTGATACTGTTTGTTATGTCGGGATTATGTTTGAAGTGCTGGAAGCGGTTTTTTTGCCTGTCCATTTTGTTTAGTCCGCCGCCATTGGTGCCGACCCATAGAATTCCGGAACTGTCTTCCAGCAGGCACATGACTTCATTGTTGCTCAGGCTCTGGTTATCCGCCGGGTCGTGACAGAAATGGAAAAACCGTCCCTTATCCAGCACCAATTTATCCAGACCGTGGCTGTCGGTCCCGATCCAGAGAATACCCTGCCGATCCTGCAGCAAACATAAAATTTCATTGCCACCAAGGCTGTTTGTATCCTCGGGATTGTGGGTGAAGTCTTTGCAGGTACCACCCTGCCGGTTTATGGTGTGTAATCCATTGCCATAGGTGCCGAT
>CBFDCH010000610.1:0-2209 GCA_965603235.1 uncultured bacterium
TGTCTTTATTTTACTGTCAAATTATATATAAACCGAATAATTATTAATTGCAAATCACTGGTTAAAACAATCATTAAAATAGGGATCAAAGGTGCTAAAAAAAAGTTGAAAATTCAAGAAAAACCGATCAGAATATTATGGGAGAGTAAAATGGCTGGTATAAGCAGACGCCAATTTTTACAAAGGACTTGTTTTCTGGGCAGTATGGCATCTATTTTCCCCGGTTTGACATTCTGTTCCGCCGACCAGGAGAGCAGTTTATACACTCTGGAAGGCAAGGTATTTGAGCCTGGTTACATCAGACTGGATAGGCAGGGAAAACTTGCCAACAGGATTGACAAACTCAACCACCAACTCCAAGAGTGCCGTCTCTGCCCACGAGAGTGCGGCGTTAATCGTTTACAGGGGAAAAAGGGGATTTGTCAGGGCGGTGCCAAAGCCATGGTGGCCGCTTCATATCCCCATTTTGGTGAAGAACGGGTGTTGGTTGGCAATTTTGGCTCTGGCACTATATTTTTCTCCAATTGCAATTTAAGGTGTGTTTTTTGTATCAACGCAGATATCAGTCAACAGGGTGTGGGGCGATCTGTGACTTGCCGCACCCTGGCTGACCAGATGATAGATCTGCAAAAAAAAGGCTGCAAAAACATAAACCTGGTCACACCCACCCATTATGTGCCGCAGATTGTCGAAGCTGTCCAGATAGCCAGCCGCAAAGGATTAAATATTCCTCTGGTATACAATACCAGTGCCTACGAAAAGGTGGAGACCCTGAAGCTGTTGCGGGGGATTGTGGATATCTATATGCCGGATTTGAAGTTTATCAATGAAGAGAGGAGCGCTCGTTATTCATCCGGTGCACGAAATTATGGCGAATGTGCCACCCGGGCCATAAAAGAAATGTTCAAACAAGTGGGCAACTTGGTGATTGGCAAGGGAGATCATGCCTTGAAAGGATTGATTATCCGTCATTTGGTAATGCCCAACAATCAGTCAGACACCCATTTGGTAGTAAAATGGATTGCCAGCAACCTGCCCCGTTCAACTTACCTGAACCTGATGGCCCAATACCAACCCGCCTTTAAAGCATTCTCCTATGCGAAAATCTCCCGCCGTTTGATCCGTGATGAGTTCCAAAAGGCGATCCGGCAGGCCAGGAGTGCCGGTCTGATCAATCTTGACAGACGTTCCCTCTCACAGCTCAAGTATTTGAAGAAAAAGGCCTAAACGAATTCCAGGAGATCAGCCGGGTACTTCCAGGCCGACCAGACTTCCACCTTTCTTGCCCAGAAAAATGGCTGATAAAACAGCAATTGAACAAAAAATGAGCATCAGCCACAATTGAGGCCGCTGATCCATATGAATGATCAGGGCCAGGGCCGTGGATGATAAAAAAAAGATAGCTGCTACCGCCATCTTGGTCTTTAATATAACTGTTTTTAACTTTTTAAAGCGGATCCTGCCATCAAAAACTCCAGTAACAAAACCGGCGATAACCGAAAAGGGGAGTAGAAAAGAGAGGGGTTTTAAGGTGATCAGTAAATCTCCGCGCATGGGATCCTGAACCAGAAATATAAGAACGATAAAAAAGAGCATCACTGTGGCAAAGCTCTGTGGAAAATGGACAACCATAGAGTGGAAATGAAAGTTCAACAATCTGCGTCGTTTTAAATGAACAGGGTCCAGGTAGTCCTGAAAAGCGGAACGCTTGACCCCGCAGGCAGGACATTCATCGCCCAGAAGACTCTCATCGATAATATAACCACACACCCTGCAAATTACTTTTTTATCCATGATTCCTCCTATAGGACCCTCTCTTCTTGTCCATCATGTGCATCAATAGTTTTAACCTTTTTTAGAAAAATGTGCAATACTCCACACCTAAATATTTGACTTTATTAAAATTCATGTAATATTATATCCAGGAGGAGGAAAGGTAATGGATATTTTTGAATTTGCCATAAATATGGAAAAGGAAGGCAGGGCTTTCTACCTGGAATTGGGTCAGAAGAGTCAGAATGAAGGATTGCGAAATGTTTTCCAAATGTTGGCTGCAGATGAGGAGAAGCATCAACACATTTTGCAAAAGATGAAGGAGGAAGCAACGCCGGTTCTCATTGACACTCAGATTCTTGGTCAGGCCAGGAGTGTTTTCGCCGGGCTGGCCGAGGAGACATTCGAGGTTGATGACAGTACAGAACAAGTCGAA
>CBFDCH010000611.1:0-2204 GCA_965603235.1 uncultured bacterium
CAGACTGTTTTTACCTAATGTTTTTTTTAAGCTATTTTGCCCGACGGCCGAATAAGCAATACAGATACCATCCCCGTATTAATGATGAGGCCTGGCCTTTTTACAGTAAAAACATCATTTCAATTCCGACAGGGACCAACATCCTGTCATTACAAAAATCGAATCTACCTGAAAAAGCCGCGTCTATCACGCAAATTCTATTTAATGGTGATTTGTCTGACCTGACCACTTTTGAAAATATACTCAGCTTCAGGTATTCTTCCATCACACCGGTTACCCTCAGCTACGGCCATAATCTGGACAAAATCCGTATCGACTCAAAAGAAATTATTGAAGCCAATCCCGGTTCAAACCGGGTACTGCCGTTCGGCAACCATCACGTCGAATTGTTTATTCACTCCCATATATCTGAAGAAGTTGAAATGGTAGGCTATTTTACCTCCACCATATTTTATATATTTGGTTTAATCGCTGTCTCTTTGTTGGTTTTATTGTATATATTCAGCCGAATTAAGAGAAGAAAACAATGATTAATATTGTTCTGCACACCATTTTCATATTTTCTATTATATTTATCTGGTTGATGTTGATATACCAATTCATACTTTCAGTTGGAGGTTTTTTATGGCGACAAAAACTTCTGCGTTTGAAAAACAATAATCTGGCCACAACTTTAGCTGAAGAAGCCATGCCGCAGGTTTCCATTCTTATTCCCTGCAGAAACGAAGAAAAGGTAATCAAAAGAACGGTTGAAAAAATGCTGGCTTTGAAGTATCCGCAGGACAAACTTGAGATCATGGTAATCAATGACGGCAGTTCCGATAACACCAAGAAGATAGTCATAGGTATGTCCAAAAAACATAAAAATGTGGTGTTAATGGATATACCGGAGGATATTTCGGGCAGAGGCAAAGGTGCGGCCTTGAATATCTGCCTGCAGAAAGCAAAGCATGAGTTGATTGCCATCTATGATGCGGACAATTTGCCCCATTCCGACTCCTTGATACAACTGGTCAGTCACCTGCAGGCTGATCCAAAGCTGGCAGCTGTCACCGGAAAATTTCGCGCCTATAACAAGGGACGAAATTTACTCACACGCCTGATTAATATAGAATCCATTGCCTTTCAATGGATAATCCAGGCGGGACGCTGGTTTTTATTGGGAATTTCCATGCTACCGGGCACAAACTTTGTGATCCGTAGATCGGTGTTGACGGAGGTGGGAGGCTGGGATGAGGAAGCGCTCACTGAAGACACGGAATTAACTTTCCGCATTTACCACAAAGGATATAAGGTAAAATTTATTCCCGATGCGGTTACCCAGGAGCAGGAGCCGGAAAGACTGGCCACCTGGATAAGGCAGAGAACCCGCTGGGCCCGTGGCAACAACTATATTATTTCCAAATTTAACCGTTCCATGTTAAAAAAATCCAACCGTCTTATTTCCCTGGAATTGATGAATTTGTTCTACCTCTACTACCTCTTTGTCTTTGCCATCCTCTTTTCTGATGTCATATTCATTTTGTCCCTTTTTAATATTGTGGACGTCAAAATAGCCGGCCCATATATGGAACTATGGATACTGGCCTTTTTATTGTTTGTACTCGAGATTATCCTCGCTCTCCATTATGAAGGTGAAGATTCTTTCACAAATTTTATTTTAACCTTGTTTGCCTATTTCACCTACACCAAACTATGGGTGGTGGTGGTTCTGATCAGCCTCTACCAGGATATCATTCAAAAAAAAGAGCGCTCCTGGGCCAAAACCGAGAGATTTGACTCCCCCTATTTACTCACCGATGAGTACTCAGATGAGAACACCACTAAACAGGAAATTTCTTCTGGAGATTGATTCTTCCCGTTAATACCAATGATCTTTTAGAATAGAGGAGTGTTTTACGAATTTGGCTTTGCCAATTTGAAATTCGAATCGATATTGACCCACGGCTGCTGGTGTGTAAATGTAATTAATGTCGATTTTAGGTTTATAACCAAAAGCAGCCCATCGTTTCATACGTTTTTCCAATTCCTGCTTCTCTTTTTTGGTTCGCAGCCGCCTTTCCCTCATTGACCAAACCACCCTTTGAATGCCGGCATTACCGGATCCTTTAAATTCATCAATCATCCGGCTGCCTTTATAAACAGCCACTTTTATCCCGCCCTTGATCTTATTCTTCAGGTAATAATAAATCAGCATGCCTCTG
>CBFDCH010000612.1:0-2204 GCA_965603235.1 uncultured bacterium
TGAACTGGAATCCTATTTCCGTAAGCATCGGCTGGAAAATTACGGCAATCATTTTTTATCTGTCCGCAGCATTAAGCTCTTTTTTGACGGGGCGCTGGGCTCCCGGGGGGCTGCTTTTTTTAAACCCTATAGTGACGATCCGGGTAACCTCGGATTATTGCGTATTGATCCCGACTATATCTACCGGGTTACCCGGGCTGCCTTGAAATCTGGTATGGGAGTTAATACACATTGTATCGGTATTCGCGGCAACCGCCTTTGCCTGGAAGCTTATGGCAAAGCCTTAGCGGAGGTTCCGTCTAAAGACCACCGCCTCCGTATTGAACATGCCCAGATTGTTGAACCCAAGGATGTGGAAACTTTTGTCCGCCTGGGAGTGATTCCTGCTATGCAGCCCACCCACTGCACATCAGATATGGTGTTTATTAAGAACCGGGTTGGGGAGGAGCGCTGCAAGGGTGCTTATGCCTGGCGCTGGTTCATTGATGCTAAGTTGATCATTCCCTGTGGATCTGATTTCCCGGTGGAATCACACGATCCTCTCACGGGTATCTATGCAGCCGTGACCCGGCAGGATCAGCAGGGCAGTCCTGAGACAGGCTGGCATTCAGAGCAGCGCATGACCCGAGAGGAAGCAATAAAAGGGTATACCATCTGGGCGGCCCATGGTGCTTTTCAGGAGAAGGTATTAGGCTCCATTGAGACCGGCAAACTGGCAGATTTCACAGTTTTGGACAAGGATATTTTACAGGTGGAAGCAAAGGAAATCCTAAATACTAAAGTGATTTATACTATTGTTTCCGGGAAAATACGCTATCAGAATTAATTTTTAATCAATTGCCAGGCAGCGTGAATGTCCTCGGCAATCATGCGCCGTTTCGATTTTTCGATCAGGTAATTTTTCCCTGTTTGTAAGTATGAAGGGAACACCCGTTTGTCTTGAAATAGGAATTTTTGTTGGCGGATCTTATAAGTGGCCCCGGCAGCTACGGCCGGCTGGCCGGTCTGGCGCCGGCAAATATCATTAAAGGCCTTTATAGCCACGTCTCCCATCAATAGGAAAACAGCCAGATTGGTAAAAAAATTGATCTCCCTTTCCAGGATCCTGGTACAATTTTTTATTGTCTGGCTGGAGATAGCGTATTGGGTTTTGGCACATTTTATGGCTGTGGTCAGGTAAAAACCCTTATATAGAATTTGTTTCATGGATTTGGCCGATATTCCCCCGTCGTTAAAGGCCTGCAGTGTGGTTTTCATATAATCGGGGTGTCCGGGAGCATCAAAATAGTGAGAAGGATCGGCTGGAGGAGCCTCTGATATCATGAATACCCTGATATCCTGAGGTTTGACTTCAAGGTAGGGGATAACAAAGGCCTCCTGGTTTACATCGGTACAGGGGAAGGTTTCACAGGTCAGGCACTGGTTGATTTTCACAATTATCTCCTCTTACTCTCTATATTTTTCCATAAAATCATAACTTTCGCAATCACGGCATTGATTTCTTGTTTCGGAAGTAAAACTTTGATGGTTTTCTCCCGCGTCTACCTCTAATTGCGGTTGAGTTCAATCAAGGATTTCCATATAATGGTAGTGATGACCAAATTGGGGCAGAACTTTCTGGTAAATAAAAATGTAGCCCAAAAAATTGTTGGTCATTTTCGGCCACAGGATGGCCCAATCCTGGAAATTGGTCCAGGCCAGGGAATGTTAACGCTGCTATTGGTGGAACAATGGCCTGACAATTCCATCCTGGCCGTGGAATTGGATGAAAATCTGGCTCAAAGCCTGGCAAAAAAAAATCTTGCCAACCTGCAGATTATTACCCAGAATATTCTAACTGTGCAGTTGGACCGGTTGGAGGGAAACAGGAAATTTAACATTATTGGCAACATTCCCTACTATATTTCCAAGGAAATGGTGGATTGGCTGGTTAACCAGCACCACTCTATTCAGCGGGTCGTCTTAATGGTACAGAAAGAGTTTGCCGATAAGTTGTTGCTAAAAACCGGGATCATTAAGCCGCAATCCCTGATTGTTAACCTGCTATTTGATTTAAAAAAACTTTTTGATGTCAATCCCGGTTCATTTTCTCCGCCCCCAAAGGTAAAGTCCACGGTGATGGAATTGGAGAAACGAAACCAGTTACCAATCGCTGACGTTCAGGCATTTTATTCTTTTTTAAAAAGGTGTTTCCACAAACGCCG
>CBFDCH010000613.1:0-2195 GCA_965603235.1 uncultured bacterium
ATAACCATTCTGGGCATCTGGCTGGAGAAAGGGATGGGATTTATCGTACCGGGATTCATTCCCACTTCTCTGGGTGAAGTGGTTGAATACTTTCCCACCATATTTGAGATTTTAATCAGCATTGGTATCATGGCCCTGGGGATTCTAATTTACACTCTACTGGTGAAAGCGGTACTGCCTATTTTGATAAAATCATCCGAATTAAAGGCCGGTCAGGAAGAGTAACAATCACGAACTTTTGATCATCACCAACATCATTTTAAATTTGCTGACAGCCTGCAGGGCATGAGGCTCATGGGCCGGCATTACAATCATCTGCCCCCCTTTTATTTTATAGGGTTTACCCGAAATTTTAATTTCCACTTCCCCTTCCAGCACCTGAATCAGGGCATCAAACGGAGTGGTATGTTCCTTGAGCCCCTGTGTTTCGTCGAAGGCGAACAGAGTGACTGATCCGGCCTTTTTATCCATCAGGGTCCGGCTGACCACCGCTCCTGGCTGGTACTCCACCAGATCTGCGATCTTCAGATCAACAGCAGTTAGATTTAAAGTTTCTTTATCATTCATTGTCATATCTCCTTATTTAAATGATCTCGCCACCAACTGAGATCGTATACTCTTTCAGAGGGATTACCCTGCCTGCCTTTTCCAGAGCCCGCTGTACCAGCATCAGAGTGCCTGTACAACATGGAACTTCCATATGTACCACTGAAACCGACTTGATATCCTGGGTGGAAAAAATAGTGGTTAGTTTATCTATATAACTTTCCATGGTCTGATCCAACTTCGGACACAATATTGTCAGTACCTGCCCCTTTAAAAATTTGGAATGAAAATTGGGATAGGCAAATGGAACACAATCCGCGGCCACTACCAGATTACTGTTTTTAAGATACGGGGCCTGCGGATTTAACAATTGTAATTGTACCGGCCAGTTCTGTAATTGTGATTGAACCGGGGCGGCTGGCGCATCATCTGCTCCTGCTTTCTGGCGCATATCTCTCATGGCGGCTCCGGGGCATCCAGTTGGGGGCGGGCCCGGCCTTGACTGTGGAACAGCCATTCCCTTCTCTTTTAGGACAGCTACCGCCTGCTGGAACAAATCTGTCTCTCCATGTTCCTGCAGGTGTTCCAGGTGCGCTTTAATCACATTATCACCCTGGGGAATGATATTTTCCATTACCTTTCTCTCATCATAAGGTTCAGCTTCCCTTTCAATCACCGTAATGGCATTCTCGGGACATGTGCCGATACAGGCACCCAACCCATCACAAAACAGGTCACTGATCAGACGGGCCTTGCCATCAATGATCTGCAAAGCACCCTCCGGACACCCGGGTATACACTGACCGCAGCCATTGCAGTTTTCCAGGTCAATTTCAATGATTTTTCTTTTTGTCATTTATTCCTCCTGTGTATTAATCAATAATTTTTCAAGTGATTGCCACAATTTTTTACCCTCAACATTAAGATTTAATTTAAATTCGGAAGCCCGCCAGCGGGCAACCAGCAAGCGCAGGGCACCCATGATTATCATGAACATATGCTGAGCCGGAATATCGGTACGAATTCGCCCATCCTGCTGTTCCTTGTGCAGGGCCTGGACAATCAATTCCTGATGGGAATGGATGGTGGCGTAAATTTCTTTTTGCAGGTCACGATAATCCCTGAACATATCGTCGGAGAACATAACCAGAGCCAGCCCCCTATCATTCATAAATTGCTCCAGCCGAGTAAAAAAAAACATCTTCACCTTCTCAACACCGGGAGCGGAAGAGCTTACAATTTTCTGTAAAAGGTCCGTTGAGGTAATTTTAAACATCTCTGCTACCCGGCAAAAAATATCTCCTTTGCTGTTGAAGTGGCGGTAGATGGCGCCTTCGGTCACCTTTACCCTCTCAGCCAGGCTTTTTATAGTCAATCCCTGAACACCTTGACTGGAAATAATTTCCAACGATGCATCTATAATTTGTTTCTGCCTGTCGCTCAGTTTCATGCCAACCTCTTTAGTAAGTAAATATTCACTTACTTGCCATTATAGTATAATAGTTTCGAAAATTCAACCACAAAAGTTATATTTATTTATTTTGTTGACAAAAAAACGGGGATAGCCTATAAAATATTTAAATCAATGGGAGGTAAGCGTTAACAATGCAACATCTAAGCGATCAAGTAATCAAAGATTTGGGATTAGC
>CBFDCH010000614.1:0-2191 GCA_965603235.1 uncultured bacterium
ATTCTACCGTGTGCCTGGAACCGAGGGGGCCGCCGTACATGTACACAATGGCCGGCCGGGTGTCACTGCCTTTCCACCCTTTGGGTTTAAAAATCATACCTGATAGGGTGTCGCCATGACGGTTTTTATATTTAAAAAGTTGCGGCTGGATAAAATTGAAGTTGTCCCATTGTGGGTGGTGGCTGATGGTCAGCATTTTTCTTGAACCATCCCGGGTATTAAACAGGTAGAGTTCGGAATGTTTGCTCCAGTTGCCGAAATTGGTGGCCAGCCATCTGCCGTTTTTGGAGATGGCAGAGGACCGATGCATGCCGTCGTCCCGGCCGATCCGCTTCATGTCTCCGGATTTAATGTGAACCTTGTATACACTGTGTTTGGCTGGATCGAGTTTATCTGACATGACATATAAATAGCGGCCGGTCTTATCAAAGTCCAGGATGGGGAATGATTCAAATTTTCCCTTAATGATGGGATTTTTGGCCCGTGTCTGCAGATTAAAGATAAAGGGCTGCCTGAAACCCTCTTTATTGGTAAGCAATACGATCAGATGTTTGTTGTCAGGGGTGAATTTGAGGTTTCTGTAGTAAAAGCTTTTATAGCCAATGGTCTCCTTCATAGAAAAGAAGAGTTCCGGTTTGTTACCCTTATTTACCGATCCCACCCAGATTTTGAGGTCCCCTTTTTCCCGTTCCCAGGTCATAAAGGCATACATGGTACTGTCCTTGCTCCATGTTGTGTTACTGAATTCATACCATACATCACCACCCTTGATTTCAAAAATATGCTTTGGCTCCTTGCCGTAATTTCCCTGCTTAATGGGCCGCAGGTAAAAACGGTAAGTGGCCTGGTTCCGCTTATCATCCGGCATTTGTCGGCGGGTGGTTATTGGTTTGGCAAATCGTTCCTTGTAGCTCATTATCTGTACCTGCTTGTAAGCCGGTTTACCCCTCTGTTTGGATACTACCAGCATCATCCATTGATCATTGGGTGAGATGCTGGTTCTGGAAATTTGCACCTTTTCTTTCTTTTTGGCCTTCCACTGACTTAACTTATGATTGATCTGAAACAGGGTGGAGGAGTTGAATTTTACCTGGAACACCTGGTTGCCTTTGCTGTAATAGAATCCCTTGTCGTCAGTCGTATATTTGATGATACGCTCCGATTCATCACTCATGGTGAGGCGGGTGATTTTATTGGAGGCGGCAAAGTAACGAAAAAGGTCGCCGCGGTACTGGAAAATCAATTCATTTGCCTTGTTGGCCCACTGATATGTAGAGACACCGCGGTAGAGGTCCTGCCGTTTGATTTTATCCTCTTCCTTTTTCTTTTTAAGCATATCCCGTAATTCCCAGGTTTCAAGCTCCTTCTTTTTTTTATCCTCTTTCTTTTTATCCCCTTTCTTTTTCTTCTTGGGTGGTTTCTTCTTTTTTTCAGCTTCTTTCTTTTTCAATTCCTTTCTCAGCTTGTCCAGCTCTTCCTTTTCAAAGACGGAGAGGTCGACTTCTTTCCCCTCCAGATAATCCCGCTGGGCCAGATACATCTTTTGCAGTTTTTCATCCTCCTGCAGTTTTTGCTTGATTTTGTCTTTAAATTTTTTGTAGTCTTCGGGAGGATCGTATTTTTTCATTTTATCCAGGGAGGTAATCCGCAGCAATTTTCCCTGGCTGGTATCATATATGTGCAGGTCATAACCAAAATCCTGGAACGGGCTCCACAAAAAGGCCAGGAAACGGCTGGAGTTAGAAAAGGTAATCTGCCTCGGGCTTTTGCCCCGGAAGGATTTTACCTTGAAAAATTCCTCCATGGAGATTTTCTGCGGATTTATCGATTGTTGTTGTGAACCGATAATATAAAAGCCAATTAAAACCAAACATGTTACCAATACAAATTTTTTCTTCATTTTTGTCTCCTCATCGAATATACTATACGAATTTTAATTTGCCTCCCGGATCAATACTGAACCTGGGGGAGTTGTTTGAAAACAAAAGGTAATTATAGTATGAAATCCTGTTCATTACCACGAAAATTTAATTAAAATATATTAAGGTATGGAGTGTCTTTTATGTTTAACCGAACACCTTTATCTAACGGACGATTTGTGATAGAATAGCGGATTCGGGGCGTAGCGCAGCCTGGTAGCGCGCACGGTTCGGGACCGTGAGGTCGGAGGTTCGAATCCTCTCGCCCCGAC